>NZ_JBIUHC010000135.1:0-26909 GCF_044627735.1 Cupriavidus sp. CuC1
CAGCGCGGCAGCGCGCGCTGCCGGGTCCACGGCTTCCACCGTCATGCCTTCCTTGAGCCGGTCGGCGCCGTCGATCACCACGCGCTGGCCGGGCTGCAGGCCCTTGGTCACCACGGTGCGCTCGCCGTCGCTCGGGCCGAGCGCGACGACCTGGACCTTGACCTTGCTGCTGTCGTCCACCACATAGACAAAGGTGCCTTGCTGGCCGCGCTGGATGGCCGCCACGGGTACCACGGTAGCGTTCTCGATCGTGTCCACGCGCGTGCGCAGGTTGACGAACTGGTTCGGGAACAGCAGGCCGTCCTGATTCTGGAAGATCGCCTTGAGCTTGACCGTGCCGGTGGTGGTGTCGATCTGGTTGTCGGTGGTCAGCAGCGTGCCCTCGGCCAGGCGGTTGCGCGCCTGGCGGTCCCAGGCCTGGACCGGGATGGTCTCGCCGGCGTGCAGGCGCTTGAGCACTGACGGCAGGTTGTCTTCAGGAATGGTATAGAGCACCGCGATCGGCTGGATCTGGGTGATCAGCGCGATGCCGTTGGTGTCGCTGGTGCTGACGATATTGCCCGGGTCGACCTGGCGCAGGCCGATGCGGCCGGAGGCCGGTGCCAGGATGCGGGTGTAGCCCAGTTGCAGGCGGGCGCTGTCCACGTTGGCCTGGTCGGTCTTGACCACGCCTTCATACTGGCGCACCAGGGCGTCCTGGGTGTCGACCTGCTGGCTGGAGATGGAGTCCTGGCCGAGCAGGGTGCGGTAGCGCTTCTGGTCCAGGCGGGCGTTTTCCAGCAAGGCGCGGTCTCGCGCCAGCGTGCCCACGGCCTGGTCCAGCGTGGCCTGGAAGGGGCGGGGGTCGATCTCGGCAAGCACGTCGCCGGCCTTGACCATCTGGCCCTCCTTGAACAGGACCTTGAGCAGGGGCCCCGACACCTGGGCCCTCACGGTCACATTGGCCACGGGCGTGACATTGCCCAGGCCGTTGAGGATGACATCCATATTACGCTGGGCCACGGTGCTGACCACCACGGGTGAGCGCTGGCCGCCGGGGCCACCGGGACCGCCAGGGCCACCACGGCCGCCATTGGGGCCGCCGGGAGCACCAGCGCCGGGCGCGCCCGGGGCGTCGGCGGCGGGCGTACGATGCTTGTACCAATACCAGCCGCCGCCGGCCAGCAGGAGGATCAGCGCGGTGGCGATCAGTTTGCGGCGGCGCGAGGCAGCGGGCGGCGGTGGCAGCTTAGCCGGTTGATGTTCTTCGGGGTTGGCCATGACCGGATCCTGGGAGCAACGCGTCAGCAATAACGCGCGTGAACGATTTTTGGGGTATGAGGGGCAGAAGTATGCCGCATCGTCGTCGGCACGTGCCGCTGGCAGCACGCGGCGTCAGACGCAGTTTTGCGTCAGCCGGGCGGCGTCGGGCGGGGCCGTCTTTGTCCGGCGACCGCCGGCAACGGCAACATAAGCGAAGCATAATGCGCCTTGGCTGCGCCTATGTTTCAGCGCGGGCAGCCATTCTTACAGATCATTACCAGCAGGCTGGGTGTAATGCCTTGAAACAATTCGCCCGGATTGCCGCGCCCAGCCTAGCTATCATCTGCCTATGCGAGCCAATCAGCCTACCCAGATCCTCGTCGTCGACGACGATCCCGAACTCCGCGACCTGCTGCGCGAATACCTCACCCAGCAGGGCTTTGCCGTGTCCGTGCTGCACGATGGCGAAGGCTTGCAGGCACGCCTGGAGCGCGAGCGCCCCGCCCTGATCGTGCTCGACCTGATGATGCCCAAGGTGGATGGCCTGACCGCGCTGCGCAACCTGCGGGCCAAGAACGACGACATTCCCGTGATCCTGCTGACCGCGCGCAGCGACGAGATCGATCGCATCGTCGGGCTGGAGATCGGCGCGGACGATTATCTCGGCAAGCCGTTCTCGCCGCGCGAGCTGCTGGCCCGGATCAACGCCGTGCTGCGCCGCAAGCTGGCCCGCCCGGCGGCCGCGCCGGAAGACCGCGAGGGCATGGCCTTCGGGCCGTTCCGCGTCAACTTCCGCCAGCGCTCGCTGGTGCGGGGCGGCGACCCGGTGGCGATCAGCGATACCGAGTTCGCGCTGCTCAAGCTGCTGTTGATGCACCCGCTTGAGGTGCTGTCGCGCGAGCGCATCGTGGAGCTGATGTACGGCACCGCGAGCGGCATCAGCGACCGCGGCATCGACGTCCAGATCTGGCGCCTGCGGCGCCTGCTCGACGAAGACGCCCAGCGTCCCCGCTACATCCAGACGGTGCGGGGGCGCGGTTATACCTTCGTGCCCGACGAAGCCGAAGACATTCCCCAATGAAACTGCGCATCGATACGTTGTTCGGACGCATCGCGCTGCTCATCGCGGCGGTGCTGGTGCTGAGCCATTTTTCCTGGCTCGCCATTTTGCGCATGGATCGCCGCCAGCAACAGGTCGATTACTCCGTCGATCAGATGATGTTCCAGTTCGAGAGCATCCAGCGCGCGCTCGCCGCGCAGCCACCCGTCAAGCTGCCAAGCCTGGTGGAGGTGGCCAGCGAGGCCAGCGCGGCCGAGCACACCGTGGCGGCCAAGGGCAGGGCGCGCCGGCTGGTGGAGCAGTTCTCGCAGCGCATGCCGCCGGGTACCCAGGTGCGGCTCGAGGAAGAACAGACTACGCGCATCTGGGTCAAGCTGCCGCACCGGCAGGACTGGATCGCGATGCCGGCGCTGTGGGTGGTCAACCCGCCGCCCGACAACCGCCTGCTGCCTGGCGTGATCCTGGTGGTCGGCGTGGCCATGGCAGTGGCCTTGCTGATTGCCTGGCAGATCCAGCGTCCGGTGCGCGACATGGCCGCGGCGGCCGAGCAGCTGTCGCGCCAGCACACCGTCAAGCCGCTGCGCGAGCGCGGCCCGCACGAGCTGCGGCAGCTGATCGTGCGCTTCAACCGCATGATGGCCGACCTGACCCGCATCGACCAGGAGCGCAATACGATGCTTGCCGGCATCGCCCACGATCTGAAGACGCCGCTGGCGCGGCTGCGGCTGCGCGCCGAGATGCTGGCCGACCCCAAGGCGGCGGCCGGCGTCACGCGCGATGTCGAGTCGATGTCCGCCATCGTCGAGCAGTTCCTGACCTTTGCCCAGAGCGGCGAACCCGCGGCGCGGCCGGTGCCGGTCGATCGCCGCATCGGCGAGCTGGCCGCCTCGCTGGCTGAGCAGGACAAGTCGGTGGAGGTCTCGCTGATGGCGGGCGAGGGCTTCCGCATGATCGCCACCCAGCTCGACCGCATCGTTGGCAACCTGGTCGACAACGCCTATGCCTATGGGGCAGCGCCGGTGCTGCTCAGCACCGCGCGCCAGGCCGATGGCTGGCACATGGTGGTCGAAGACCATGGCGAAGGCATTCCGCCGGAGGCCATGGAAAAGGTCACCCTGCCGTTCGTGCGGCTGGACCCGGCGCGCGGCGGCAACGCGCATTCGGGCCTGGGCCTGGCCATCGTCGACCGGCTGGTGCGCCAGGCGGGCGGCCGGCTCGTGCTGGAGAACCGTGCCGAGGGCGGACTGCGGGTGGAAATGATATTTCCGTTCACGGCGCTGGCGCAGGCAGCCTGACAGACGGCCCGATGCTGCCGGGCAGTCCCAAAAAGCGTACCAATCCTGGAACACTTTCCGGCGGATTGCCTCGTCACGGGGGGGCTGCGCCTGACGTCCTGGCCACGCGAGCCAGACGGCGGCTCACGTGGTACGTAGATTGCTGCAAGTAGTTGCTCTGTGCGCGTAGGCAACGCGTAGTGCCATTCCAGTTGATCAGGAGACGCATTATGGCAACTTTTGTCGCCCTCTTAAACTTCACCGACCAGGGAATCCGTACCGTAAAGGACACAACCAAACGCGCCGCGGCCGTTCGAGAAATGGCTAAGAAAAGCGGCATTGAGATGAAAGATATCTACTGGACGCTCGGGCAATACGATCTCGTGGTGACCTTCACCGCGCCCGACGAGGCCACCATGACTGCATTTGGCCTCTCCCTGGGCATGGCAGGCAACGTCCGTACCCAGACGCTGCGTGCCTTCTCCATGGATGAGATGAATGACATCCTCAGCAAGATGCCGTAACCGCGCACTGGCACGCCATAAAGAAAGCCCGCATCGCGGGCTTTCTTTATGGCGTGGATGCGTCCTGCGTTCAGGCGCCGGGCGCCTTCTTCTTTTCCCCGATGCGGCTTTCCTTGCCCGCCAGCAGCTTGCCGATATTCTGGCGATGGCGAACCACCAGCAGCACGCTTATCACGAAGACCGCGCCGGCGATCACGTCCACGCCCGACATCAGCACATAGAAGAAGGGCGCGAAGATGGCCGACACCAGCGCCGCCAGCGACGAGTAGCGGAAGAAAAAGGCGACGATCAGCCAGGTCGCCAGCGTGCCCGCGCCCAGCAGCGGGTCGATGGCAAACAGGATGCCGGCCGCGGTGGCCACGCCCTTGCCGCCCGCAAAGCGGAAGAACACCGGGAACAGGTGCCCCAGGAACACCGCCACCGCCACCAGCGCGATGCCCGTGTCGTCGACGCCGTAGGCCGGGCCGAAGCGCTGCGCCAGCCAGACCGCCAGCCAGCCCTTCAGTGCATCGCCGATCAGCGTGAGGATGGCGGCTTTCTTGTTGCCGCTGCGCAGCACGTTGGTCGCGCCGGGATTGCCGGATCCATAGGTATGCGGATCGGGCAGGCGCATGGCCTTGCTGACCACGACGGCAAAGGAAATGGAGCCGATCAGGTAA
Organism: Cupriavidus sp. CuC1; assembly: GCF_044627735.1. NCBI lineage: Bacteria > Pseudomonadati > Pseudomonadota > Betaproteobacteria > Burkholderiales > Burkholderiaceae > Cupriavidus > Cupriavidus sp. CuC1. The sequence continues at coordinate 4,760 of NZ_JBIUHC010000135.1, forward strand.
GCGGCTAGGGCAGAAATCAGATTGGCCATGTGGGAACCGGGGATTTGAGGCTGGCGGGATTGTAGCGTGGAAGGGGGGTGATTTCTTTGGGGACTTCCCGGAGAGGGGATGGGGGCGCTGTTTCTTGGAGCGGCGGTGGCGTTTGCGCCCAACAGCCGTACGACGTCGCTCTGCGGGGTTGGTCGCTGTTTATTTCGTGGGCGATGGCAGTTGAACCCAAAAGCCATACGACATCCCCCTGCGGGGGCTGCCGGTCACTCTTCTTTGCGCGGCAAAGAAGACTAACGAGAAGAAAGCCGCCCTGCCGGGAGCAGAGCAATAAGGCTCTCGAATCTCGGTGGTTTCGTCGTACGGCCCAGAGTGCCGGCGGGCTTCTGCCGGTACCGGTTTGAAGGGCCACGAACCTGCCAGCATCCGGGATTCATGGTGGGGCCCCCGGTAGCGGACATCACTTGCTTCAAGCCGTCTGTCGCTCGCGGGTTGGCCGGCCACGAAGTTGCAGGCACACCGGTTCCGTCGTGGGCGCGGTGGCACCGGGTTGATCTGCCCAAGACCCTGACCACCGCGCCCGCCCCACCACGAAACCATTGACGGGCGAAGTGTCGTGACGGCCCGCGCCGGTAACGGCAGATTGGCGAATGGGCACCGCAAACGAGGTCAGGGGCCCCACGACGAAACCCATGGGTCATGCCATTGCGATGCCCTACGAGCCGGTAACGGCAGATGTCAGCAGTACTGCGGCCGTACGACGAAACCAGCGTCCTGCGCACTCGCGATGGCTCTGCCCCCGGCAGGGTCGGCTTTCTTCTCGTTAGTCTTCTTTGCCGCGCAAAGAAGAGTGACCGGCAGCCCCCGCAGGGGGATGTCGTATGGCTTTTGGGTTCAACAGCCATCGCCGACGAGATAAACAGCGACCAACCCCGCAGGGCGATGTCTACGGCTTTTGGGTCCAAGGGCCAACGCCGCTCAAACACCGCCCCAGAGCCCTTCCTAGTCCCTCAATGCACACTCCACCACCTCCGCCCCCACCAACGTCTTCAATACCTGCGGATCAATACTGACCAGATACCCCCTGCGCCCCCCATTGATGTAAATCCGCTCCAGCGCCAACACACCAGCCTCAACAAAAACCGGCATCCGCTTGCGCGTCCCAAACGGCGACGTCCCCCCCACCAGATACCCGCTATGCCGCTGCGCCACCTCCGGCTTGCACGGCTGCACGCTCTTGCGCCCGGTCTGGCGCGCCAGGTTCTTGGTCGACACCGAGCAGTCCCCATGCATCAGCACAATCAGCGGCTGCGCCTTCTCGTCTTCCATGACCAGGGTCTTGATCACCGCGTGCTCCTCCACGCCGAGCTGGCGCGCGGATTCGCCGGTGCCGCCATGCTCGACGTAGTCATAGGCATGCTCGCCAAAGGCAACGCCATGCTGCTTGAGGAACTGGGTGGCGGGGGTTTCTGAAACGTGCTTCGATTTACTCATGGGATGGATCGCATAGACCGCGCAAAAAAACTAGCCGCGCTTAGCCGCGCGGATGGTGATGCTGGTGCAGATCGCGCAGGCGCTCGCGCGCCACGTGCGTATAAATCTGCGTGGTGGAAATATCGGCGTGCCCCAGCAGCAACTGCACCACGCGCAGGTCGGCGCCGTGGTTGAGCAGGTGGGTGGCAAAGGCGTGCCGCAAGGTATGCGGGGACAGCGGCGCGTAGATCTCGGCATCGCGCGCGTGGCGCTTGATCAGGTGCCAGAAGGCCTGGCGCGTCATGCCCTCGCCGCGCTGGGTGACGAACAGCGCTTCGCAGGCGCGCTCGCCCAGCAGCGCGGGGCGGCCTTCGGCCAGGTAGCGGCGCAGCCAGTCGCCGGCCTCCGTGCCAAACGGCACCAGGCGTTCCTTGTTGCCCTTGCCGCCCACCACGCGGGCCACGCCCTCGTTCAGGCCAATCTCGATGGTCTTCATCTGCGTGAGCTCGGACACGCGCAGGCCGCTGGCATACATCAGCTCCAGCATGGTGCGGTCGCGCAGGCCGAGCGGCGTGGCGGTGTCCGGTGTTTCCAGCAGCGCCTCGACCTGCGCCTCGGTCAGCGTCTTGGGAAAGCGCGGGGGCTGCTTGGCCGGGCGCAGCAGCAGGCAGGGATCGGCCGTGATCATGTGTTCACGCAGCGCCCACTGGAAAAAGCGCTTGAACACTGTCAGCCGCCGGTTGGCCGACGAGGCGCGGGTTTCCAGGTGGCGCGAGGCGAAGTAGCCATTGAGGGCGGTGTCGTCCACCGCCAGCAGCGCGCAGGTGCCCGACGCATGCAGCCAGCGCGACAGCAGCGCCAGGTCGCGCCGGTAGGCGTCGATGGTGTTGCGCGCCAGGCCGTCCTCCAGCCACAGCGCGTCGCAGAACCGGTCGACGAGGGCCAGGTCGGCGACGAGGGCGGGGCTGTCCTCGACTTCGGCGCCGAGGGTGTCGTTGTCGTTGTCGGCTTCGATGTCGTCGAGATCGTCGAGATCGTCGTGATCGTCGCGATCGTTGTTATCGTCGCCCTCGTCAATCCGCGCGATGTCGTTCATGCGAGCATCACCCCTTCATGGCGCAGCAACCAGCGTTTGATGTCAAGGTAGAAGCCATCGTCGTCGTGGTTGGCAAAGCCGCCGATGCCGCTGGCGCCAACCACGCGATGGCAGGGAATCACCAGCGGGAAGAAATTCGCCCCGCACGCCTGCCCGACCGCGCGCGGCGCGCTGGCGATCTGCCGCGCCACCGCGCCATAGGTGGTGACCTTGCCGCGCGGCACGCTCGATATCGCTTGCCAGACCCGGCGCTGGAACGCGCTGCCGACCGGCGCCAGCGGGATGTCGAAGCGCGCATCCGGATCGGCGTAGTAGGCCTCGAGCTGTCGCGCCAGGCGTTGCGTGACCGCGTTGGCGGGCTCGACGAGCCGCATGCTCTCGGGCAGGTAGACGATCTCGCGGACGAATTCGCCGTCGGTGCGCACGCCGATCTTGCCGAAAGGGGCTTGGAGGATGGCGTCGAAGATGGAGTCCATGGCAGGGGTGGGAAGCGCGAGCCTGGATTTTAGAGCATGGCGGCGCCCCTTGGGATGCCCGGTGGCGTGCAGGGCGCTTCCATGGGGCGATGCAACCGCTTGACTGGGGTTTCCCCTTCCTTGAGTTCTGCCTCGCCTTAATATTTAATTCAACATGAATTAATTAATGCAGCAACGGCGCCGCAACACACCGCTCCAGGTGATGCAACCGGCGCCCAGAACAACATCCGGAGACGATATGAACAGTGCCAAGGGCGGCCGCGGCGTGAATTCCGCCAGTTTGCGGCTGTACAACGAGCGCGCGCTCCTGCTGGCGCTGCGGCATGCCGGAGAAGCGTCCAAGGCGGATCTCGCCCGCATCGCGCAGCTCACCAACACCGCGGTGGGCAGCATCGTGCAGACGCTCACCGAGGATGGCCTGATCCATGTGGCTGGCCGCCGCCAGGACGGGCAGCGCGGCCAGCCGGCCAGCCTGATCCGCCTGCAGCCCAAGGGCGCGTTCGGCATCGGGGTCCGGCTGGATCGCGGCAGCATCGAATGCGTGATGGTGGATTTTGGTGGTGAGATCCTCGCCAGCCGCGCCCACCAGATGGTCCTGCCGCATCCGGAACAAGCGCTGGCGCTGGTGCGCGACGACGTGGCCGCGCTGCGCGCGCTGCTCACGCCGGCCGAGCGCAAGCGCCTGCTCGGCATCGGCGTGGCCCAGCCCTACAACCTCGGCGCCTGGCTGCGCGAGCTGGACCTGCAGGATGGGGCATCGCAGGCCACCTTCCGTGCCTGGGATGCGGTGGACTTCGCCGCCGAGTTGTCGGATGCCACGGGGCTGCCGGTATTTGGCGAGAACGACGGCACCGCCGCCGCCGTGGCCGAGCTGTTCTATGGCAGCCACCACGCGCAGAGCTTTCTCTATGTCTTCGTTGGCCCGGCGATTGGCGGCGGTGTGGCGCTCAACGGCGACTGCGTGCGCGGCGTGTCGGGCAATGCCGGCGATATCGGCATGATGCCGGTGCAGCCGAGCCTGCTTGCCTCGGCGCCGTGCACCGGCAAGCGGCGCGACATCCTGCTGGCGCGCGCCTCGCTCAACGCGCTGACGCGCCACCTGCGCCACCACGGCGTGGCCATCGACAGCCATGCCGACCTGGAGGCGCAGGTGCGCGGCCAGCATCCGGCAGTGGCGGAGTGGCTCGACGACTGCATCGACGCGCTGGCGCCCGCGATGCAATCCGCGCTGGCGGTGCTCGACGTGCCGCTGATCATCCTCGATGCAGATATCGACGGCGGCCTGGTGCAGGCGCTGATCGAGCGCCTGCAAGGCGAGCTGGACGACGGCGCGCCCGAGGCACGGCGCCCGCCACGCGTGGTGCGCGGTTGCTTTGGCGCCAACGCTGGCGCGGTCGGCGCCGCGTCGCTGCCGATGTTCATGAATTTCTCGCCGCGGGCCGACATGCTCAAAGGCGCATCCGCCATGATTCCGGAGGCCAACCATGCCATCGTCTGATTCGTCTGATTTGTCCGTTCCGCTTGTTCCGGCTGTTTCACCCGATACGTCCACCAAGGCGCCGCTGCTGGCGCTGCGCAATATCTGCAAGACCTTCCCCGGCGTGCGCGCGCTGCGCAATGTCGAGCTCACGGCCTACGCCGGCGAGGTCCACGCCCTGATGGGCGAGAACGGCGCCGGCAAGTCGACTTTGATGAAGATCCTGTCCGGCGCCTACACGGCGGACCCCGGCGGCGAATGCGATATCGACGGGCAACGGGTGCAGATCGACAGCCCGCAATCCGCGCGCGATCTCGGCGTCGCGGTGATCTACCAGGAGCTGAGCCTGGCGCCCAACCTGAGCGTGGCCGAGAACATCTACCTGGGCCGCGCCCTGCAGCGCCGCGGGCTGGTGGCGCGCGGCGACATGGCGCGCGCCTGCGCGCCCACGCTGGCCAGGCTCGGCGCGGATTTCTCGCCCGTGGCGAGCGTGGCGAGCCTGTCGATCGCGCAGCGCCAGCTGGTGGAAATCGCGCGGGCCGTGCACTTCGAAGCGCGCATCCTGGTGATGGACGAGCCCACCACGCCGCTGTCCACGCACGAGACGGATCGCCTGTTCGCGCTGATCCGCCAGCTGCGGGGCGAAGGCATGGCGATTCTCTATATCAGCCACCGCATGGCCGAGATCGACGAGCTGGCCGATCGCGTGACCGTGCTGCGCGACGGCTGCTTCGTCGGCACGCTGGACCGCGCGCACCTGTCGCAGGCAGCGCTGGTCAAGATGATGGTCGGGCGGGACCTGTCGGGCTTCTATACCAAGACGCACGGCCAGGCGCTGGAGCGCGACGTGATGCTGTCCGTGCGCGATGTGGCCGACGGCCGCCGCGTCAAGGGCTGCAGCTTCGACCTGCGCGCCGGCGAGGTGCTCGGGCTGGCAGGCCTGGTCGGCGCGGGCCGCACGGAGCTGGCGCGGCTGGTGTTTGGCGCAGAAGTGCGCACGCGCGGCGAGGTGCTTATTGCCAACCCGGCGAGCCCCGGCGGGCTGGTCACGCTGCCGGCCGGTGGCCCGCGCCAGGCCATCGATGCCGGCATTGCCTACCTGACCGAGGACCGCAAGCTGCAAGGCCTGTTCCTGGACCAGAGCGTGCACGAGAACATCAACCTGATCGTGGCCGCGCGCGACGCGCTCGGCCTCGGCCGCCTGAACCGGCCCGCCGCGCGCCGCCGCACGACAGAGGCCATCGACACCCTGGGCATCCGCGTGGCGCATGCGCAGGTCAACGTGGGCGCGTTGTCGGGCGGCAACCAGCAGAAGGTGATGCTGTCGCGCTTGCTGGAAATCCAGCCGCGCGTGCTGATCCTGGATGAGCCCACGCGCGGCGTGGACATCGGCGCCAAGTCGGAGATTTACCGGCTGATCAACGCGCTGGCCGAGAGCGGCGTGGCGATCCTGATGATCTCCAGCGAGCTGCCCGAAGTGGTGGGCCTGTGCGACCGCGTGCTGGTCATGCGCGAAGGCGCGCTGGCCGGCGAAGTGCGCCCAGCCAAGAGCGCGGCCGAAACCCAGGAGCGCATCATCGCGCTGGCCACCGGCGCGGCGGCGCAGCCGGCGCCCGCATGGGCCGACGCTCCGCTGCCTGCCGCCGGCAACGCAACCAGCATCACGCTGCATTGAGACCGGGCACAACCTTTGCGCCACCCGCAAGAGACAAGGATATCGACGCCGGCCTGCAACTCCCCGAGAGCCGCCGGCGCAGGAGACAACCATGCATGAATCCATCACCCGTTCCACCGCGCCCGCCCCTACCGCTGGCGCGTCATTGCCGGTCGCAACCCTCGGCCGCCTCACCACCCAGGAGCGACTGCGCGCGCTCGGCATGCTGCCCGTGCTGGTGCTGCTGTGCATTGGCTTCACGGTGCTGACCGAGAACTTCGCCGGCTGGCAGAACCTGTCGATCGTCGCGCAGCAAGCCTCCATCAACATGGTGTTGGCCGCGGGCATGACCTTCGTGATCCTGACCGGCGGCATCGATTTGTCGGTGGGCTCCATCCTGTCGATCTCGGCGGTGGTGGCGATGCTGGTGTCGCTGATGCCGCAGCTCGGCATGCTGAGCGTGCCGGCCGCGCTCCTGTGCGGCCTGCTGTTCGGCATCGTCAACGGCGCGTTGGTGGCTTTCATGAAACTGCCGCCGTTCATCGTCACACTGGGCACGCTGACGGCGGTGCGCGGGCTGGCGCGGCTGGTCGGCAACGACAGCACCATCTACAACCCGGATATCGGCTTTGCCTTTATCGGCAACGGCGAAGTCCTGGGCGTGCCCTGGCTGGTGATCATCGCCTTTGCCGTGGTGGCGGTGTCGTGGTTCGTGCTGCGTCGTACCGTGCTGGGTTTGCAGATCTACGCGGTGGGCGGCAATGCCGAGGCGGCGCGGCTGTCCGGCATCAAGGTGTGGGTCGTGCTGCTGTTCGTGTACGCGGTGTCCGGGCTGCTGGCGGGGCTGGGCGGCGTGATGTCCTCCGCGCGCTTGTACGCGGCCAACGGGCTGCAGCTGGGCCAGTCCTACGAGCTCGACGCCATTGCCGCGGTCATCCTGGGCGGCACCAGCTTTGTGGGCGGCACCGGCTCCATCGTCGGCACGCTGGTCGGAGCGCTGATCATCGCGGTGCTGTCCAACGGGCTGGTGCTGCTGGGCGTGTCCGATATCTGGCAGTACATCATCAAGGGCCTGGTGATCATTGGCGCGGTGGCGCTCGACAGCTATCGCCGCAAGGGCTCGGCGCGCACCTGAAGCGAGCGCGGCCCAATCATCGGCTACTGGAGAGACGACATGTCAAAGCTTTACCTCGCGGCATTGGCGCTGGCGGCAATGAGCGCAACGAGCGTGCTATGCACCGGCGCCGCCGCACAGAGCGCGCCGGAATCCGCATCGGCACCCGCCGCGCAACGGCCGCTGAAGAAAGTCGGCGTTACGCTCGGCTCGCTCGGCAACCCGTACTTCGTTGCGCTGGCGCGCGGCGCTGAAGCCGCGGCCAGGAAGATCAACCCGGACGCCAAGGTCACGGTGCTGTCCGCCGACTATGACCTCAACAAGCAGTTCTCGCATATCGACAGCTTTATCGTGTCGAAGGTGGACCTGATCCTGATCAACGCGGCCGACGCGCGCGCCATCGAGCCCGCGGTGAAGAAGGCCCGCAAGGCCGGCATCGTGGTGGTGGCGGTGGACGTGGCGGCAGCGGGCGCCGACGCCACGGTGCAGACCGACAACACGCAGGCCGGCGAGCTGGCCTGCGCCTTCCTCGCCGAGCGGCTGGGCGGGCGCGGCAACCTGATCATCCAGAATGGCCCGCCGGTGTCCGCCGTGCTGGATCGCGTGAAGGGCTGCAAGACGGTGTTGGGCAAGCACCCCGGCATCCACGTGCTCTCCGACGACCAGGACGGCAAGGGATCGCGCGAGGGCGGGCTCAACGTCATGCAGCTTTACCTGACCCGCTTCCCGAAGGTCGACGCGGTCTTCACCATCAACGACCCGCAGGCGGTCGGCGCCGACCTGGCCGCGCGCCAGCTGAACCGGCGCGGCATCCTGATTGCCTCGGTCGACGGCGCGCCTGATATCGAGGCAGCGCTCAAGGCCAACACCCTGGTGCAGGCCTCGGCCAGCCAGGACCCGTGGGCCATTGCGCGCACGGCGGTGGAGATTGGCGTGGGGCTGATGAATGGCAAGGTGCCCGCAAGCCGCACCGTGCTGCTGCCGCCTACACTGGTTACGCGAGCCAATGTGAACGAGTACAAGGGCTGGGCCGCGCCGCGCTAGCCGGGCAGCGGTCCGCGCTCAACTGACAACCGAATCACCCGATAACCGACCAACCGACTGGTGAAACCATGCCAAACAATGCTGTAGGCGCAGTCCCCGAATTCGACTTCGTGCTGTTCGGCGGCACCGGCGACCTCGCCACGCGCAAGCTGCTGCCGGCGCTGTTCGACGCGCACTGCGTGGGCTCGCTGCACCCGCGCGGGCGCATCCTCGCGCTCGGCAGCCAGCCGCTCGGCCAGGACGCCTACCTGGCCATGCTGGAGTCCAAGGTGCGTCCCGCGCTGCCCGCTGCCGCCGCGGCCGAAGCCTGGCAGGCCTTTGTCGCGCGCATCCTCTACCTGCAGGTGGACGCCAACGCGCCGGAGGGCTTCGATTCCCTTGCCGAGCTGGTGCGCGCGCGCGCCGCGCCGGTGGTGGTGTTCTACCTGGCCACCGGCCCGCAGCTGTTCGTGCCGATCTGCGAGCAGCTGGCCCGCACTGGCCTGAACCACGCAGGCGTGCGCATCGTGCTGGAAAAGCCGCTGGGCCACGACCTGGCCTCGTCCGATGCCATCAACTCCGCGGTGGCGTGCCACTTCGCCGAAGACCAGATCTACCGCATCGATCATTACCTGGGCAAGGAATCGGTGCAGAACCTGATGGCGATGCGCTTTGGCAATGTCCTGTTCGAACCGCTGTGGCGGCGCGAATGGGTGCGCGATGTGCAGATCACCATCGCCGAGGAAATCGGCGTGGAAAAGCGCGGCGCATTCTACGACGGCATCGGCGCGCTGCGCGACATGGTGCAGAACCACCTGCTGCAGTTGCTGTGCATGGTGGCGATGGAGCCGCCGGCGAGCCTGTCGGAGGACGCGATCCGCGACGAAAAGCTGAAGATCCTCAAGGCGCTCAAGCCCATCGAGCTGAACGAAGTCGCCGAGAAAGTGGTGCGCGGGCAATACTGCCGCGGCGCGGCCGCCGGCGACGCGGTGCCGGGCTACGTGAACGAACCCGCCATCTCGCCCGACAGCCAGACCGAGACCTTCGTCGCCATCAAGGCGGAGATCGCCAACTGGCGCTGGGCCGGCGTGCCGTTCTACCTGCGCACCGGCAAGCGCATGCAGTCGCGCGTGGCCGAGATCGTGATCCAGTTCCGCGACGTGCCGTACTCGCTGTTCCCGCGTCCGCTGGACCATGAGCCCGGCAACCGGCTGGTGATCACGCTGCAGCCGGAGGAAAGCATCCGCCTGCATTTCCTGGTCAAGCATCCCGGCGACACGCAGGCGCTGCAGCCCGCCACGCTGGACCTGCAACGCATGCTGCCGCGCGGGCAGGGCAATCGCAACGAGCGCAAGACCGGCGCTTACGAGCGGCTGCTGCTCGACGTGATCCGCGGGCGGCTCGGGCTGTTCGTGCGGCGCGACGAGCAGGCGCAGGCCTGGCGCTGGGTCGCGCCGATCCAGCAAGCCTGGGCGCAGAGCAATCTCGCGCCCAAGCTCTACACCGCGGGCACCTGGGGGCCCGCGGCCTCGAGCGCGCTGCCGTCGCGCGATGGCGCGGTCTGGCACGAAGAGCTGTGAAGCATGTTTGAAGCATACCGGCGCACTGGCGATTGCCTGTGCGCCGGCGAGTACAGGAGTTGTATCGATGTCCGCTATGCCCCAAGTGTCCCACCATCTACCCGCCTGGCAGCGGCTGCAAGCGCATGCGCAAACCATCCGCCATGCCCACCTGCGCGATTGGTTCGACGGCCAGCAGGGCGAAGCCCGCGGCGCCGGCTTCGTGGCCGAGGCCGCCGGCCTGACGCTGGACTACGCCAAGAACCGCGTCACCGACACCACCATGGCGCTGTTGTTCGCGCTGGCCGGCGAGGCCGGCGTGACCACACGGCGCGATGCCATGTACCGCGGCGAAGCGGTCAACACCACCGAGCGCCGCGCCGCGCTGCATATGGCGCTGCGCGCGTGGCCGCAGGACGGCTTCCACGCGCAGGGCGTGGCGGTGGGCGGCGACGTGGCCGCGGTGCTCGCGCAGATGGAGCGCTTCGCCGACGCGGTGCGCGGCGGCGCGTGGCGCGGCTGGAATGGCCGCCAGATCACCGACGTGATCAATATCGGCATCGGTGGCTCGGACCTGGGGCCGCGCATGGTCTGCCGCGCGCTCGCGCACCTGGACACCGAAGGGCCGCGCATGCATTTTGTCGCCAACGTGGATGGCAGCGATCTTGCCGCCGTGCTTGCGCGGCTGGACGCCGCCAGCACGCTGGTGGTGGTTTGCTCAAAGACCTTCACCACGCTGGAGACCATGGCCAACGCGCACACCGCGCGCACCTGGTTCCTGCGCCACGGGGTGCCGCAGGCACAGTTGGCCAGCCACTTCGTCGCGGTCTCCACCAACCGGCAGGCGGTAGCCGAGTTCGGCATCGACCCAGCCAACATGTTCCCGTTCTGGGACTGGGTGGGCGGGCGCTTTTCGCTGTGGTCGGCGGTGGGGCTGTCGATTGCGTTGGCCGTTGGCTTTGCGCGTTTTCGCCAGTTGCTCGACGGCGCCCGCGCCATGGACCGGCATTTCGCCGAGGCCGAGCCGCGGCAAAACATGCCGATGATCCTCGGCCTGCTCGACGTGTGGTATCGCAGCTTCCTGGGTACCGGCAGCCGCTGCGTGGCGCCGTACTGCGAGCCGCTCGAGCTGCTGCCTGCCTTCCTGCAGCAGCTCGAGATGGAGAGCAACGGCAAGTCCGTGCAGCTCGATGGCGCCGCCGCCGGGCAAGGCACCGCGCCGGTGGTGTGGGGCACTACCGGCACCAACGGCCAGCATGCCTACTTCCAGATGGTGCATCAAGGCTCGCACTGGATGCCGGTGGATTTCATCGCAGCGCTGGAGCCGGTGCACCCGATGCCGGGCCACCATGGCAAGCTGCTCGCCAACTGCTTTGCGCAAGGCGAGGCGCTGCTGCGCGGGCGCACCGCGCAAGAGGTCCGGGCGCTCGGCGTACAGGACGAAGCGCTGGTGCCGCACATGGTGTTCGAGGGCAACCGTCCCAGCAACACGCTGCTGCTGCAGCGGCTCGATCCGTATCACCTGGGCGCATTGATCGCGCTCTCGGAGCACCGCACCTTCGTGCAGGGCGTGCTGTGGAACATCAACTCGTTCGACCAGTGGGGCGTGGAGCTTGGCAAGCAGCTCGCCGCGCCGATCGCCAGCGAGCTCGATGGCGGCCCGGCTCGCCCGCACGATGCTTCCACCGCCGGCCTGATCCGGCGCGCGCTCGCCGCGGCATCGGCCTGGCAAGGCTGACGCGCGGCGGCGCGCGCAGACGGAAATACGAGAAAGAGGATGCAATGACAACGACATCATGGCCAGCCTACGTCGTCTTCGGCGAGGCATTGACCGACATGGTTCATCAAGGCGGGCAGGACTGGCTCGGCCTGCCCGGCGGCTCGTGCTGGAACGTGGCCCGCGTGGGCGCGCGGCTGGGCCTGCCCACCGCCTTCGTCGGCGCGATCAGCTGCGACACGCTGGGCGACCAGCTGGCCGAGGCCAGTGCCGAGGCCGGGCTGGACCTGCGCTTCCTGCAGCGGGTTGAGCGCTCGCCGTTGCTGGCGTTCGTCGGTGCGCAGCACCCGCCGCAGTATTTCTTCGTCGGCGACGACAGCGCCGATCTCTATTTCGAGCCCCAGCGCCTGCCGCCGGGGTGGCGCCAGGCCGCGCGCACCGTGCACTTCGGCTCGCTCAGCCTCGCGCGCCAGCCGCTCGCCGCGCGCCTGTGCGAAGAAGCCGCGCAGGCCAGGGCCGCAGGCAAGCGCATCGCCTTCGATCCCAACTTCCGCACGCCCATGCGCGCGCCGGAGTACCAGGCCGTCTTTGCGCATATGGCCGGCCTGGCGGACTACATCAAGGTGTCGGACGAGGACCTGCGCGGCCTCTACCCGGCGCTGGACGAGCACGCCGCGCTGGCGGCGCTCAGGGCGCAGGCCCCGCAGGCGCGCGTGCTGCTGACGCGCGGCGCGCACGGCATGACGCTATTGCACGGGGATGAAGCGGTAGAGCAGCCTGTGTTTGCCGTCGACGTGGTCGACACCGTCGGCTGCGGCGATGCCGCCATGGGCGGCTGGATGGCGGGCTTGCTGCTGGATCCCGAGGCAACGCTGGCGCAGCAGGCGCGATGGGCTGCCGCTACCGCGGCGGTGGCGGCCACGCGCGCGGGGGCATATTCGCCGAGTGTGGGGGAGGTGAGGACGCTGCTGGGCGAGGCGGTGGCTTTGGCCTCTTTGGCCTGAAAGCGTCGGATCGGCGTTGTCGTGCTCCCCTCTCCCGCGTGCGGGAGAGGGGCTGGGGGAGAGGGCGGGCGCCGGTTACGCCTGGGAGCTGGAAACAACCACGGGCTTCGCTTCAAGTGGTTCCCAGCTAAGCCACCCCTCTCCCCGGCCCTCTCCCCCTGAGGGGAGAGGGAGAGACAACCGTCGTCATGGCGCACGGTTTTGGCCCGCTCGCCGGCTTCGGCTAGTGCTGCAGGATTGCCACCGGCATCACTGCTCCAGTTTGATGTTCTGCACCTTCACCAGCGTCTTCATCTTCTCGAACTCCTTCTTGATCTCGGCCGCGTGCTCCGCCGGGGTGTTGCCCGAAGGTTCCGCGCCGGCAGTGCGCAGGCGCTGCTGGAAGTCCTTGTCCTGCAGTGCCTTGACGGCGGCTTCGTTCAACTTCTTGATGACGTCATCAGGCGTGCCCGCCGGCGCCACCAGCCCATACCAGGCGGGGTCATTCGGCTCCTTCAGGCCGAGCTCGCCGAAGGTCGGCACGTTCGGCAGCGAGTCGATGCGCTTGTTCCACGCCACCACGATCGGGCGCAGCTTGCCTGCCTTGATGTAGGGCATGGAGGAGGGCAGGTTGTCAACCATGATCGGCACCTGGCCGGCCAGCACGTCGTTCAGCGCCGGGCCCGCGCCGCGGTAGGGGATATGGACCATGAAGGTCTTGGTGGAGACCTTGAACTGCTCGCCCAGCATGTGGCCGAAGGCGCAGGTGCCGGAGGTCGCGTACGAATACTTGCCCGGATTCGCTTTCAGCACGGCCAGGAATTCCTTGTAGTCCTTGGCCGGGAAGTTCGGGTTGACCGCGATCACGTTGGCCACGTTGGCCAGGTTGGTGATGGGCTTGAAGTCCTTGATCGGGTCGTACGACAGCTTGGGGTTGCACGCCGGGTTGACCGCCATGGTGGAGACGGTGGAGATGCCGATCGTGTAGCCGTCGGGCGCGGCCTTGGCGATGGCGTCGGCGCCGATCGAGCCGCCGCCGCCGGCGCGGTTTTCCACCACCACGGGCTGGCCCAGGATGCGGCTCATCTGGTCGGCCGCGCCGCGGCCCACGATGTCCGTCGTGCCGCCGGGCGCGAACGGGATGATCAGCCGGATCGGCTTGGTCGGGAAGCTTTGCGCCTGCGCCACGGAGGCCGCTGCTGCCAGGCCAAGGGCCAGGGCGATTTTGCTGGTTTGCATGAGATCGTGTCTCCCGTCAAAGGACCGGGCGGGGATATCCGCCCAAGGTGAAGAACGCCGGCGACGCATCCGCTGTAGCGGGGCTTTGAAGCCGGCGGCGTGAGTTCTGGCGGGCGGCCCTGGTGGCCGCCCGGGGGCTAACCGCCCAGGAGCCCGCGCTTGAGATCCCGGTCGACCGGATGGTCGCCAAGGAAGATGCGCAGCACGGCCTGGTAGAAATCTTCGCCCGGGATCGGCTTGCCGCGCGGCGTGCCGTTGATGGCGACCACGGTGCCGCCATCGGGCGAAAAATCAAAATTGATCACATCGCCTTTGCGGGCGGTACCCATCTGCTCCATGGTCTCGCGCAGCTGGAGCAGGCGGTCGGACAGCCTCTGGAACTGGACCTCGCTGTGGTTCTCGCGGATCCCTTCGTTCAGGGCCTTGATAAAGGCATCGGATGGCACCTCGCGCAGCGGCCGGATCTGCAGGCGCTTGGGGCCGTGGGCGCCCAGCACCACGGTGGCATTGCGCGCCTTCTCCGGCAGGTAAAGGGCGGCCACATAGCCCTTGATGATGAACATCGAGCGCAGGCCGGTGCCGTTCAGTTGTAGCTCCTTGCCGCTGACGCGCGTGGCGTCGTCGATCCGCAGGCCCTCGATTTCGTTGGCGCGCGCGGCCTCCGACGGCATGGCCAGGGCCGCGCCCACGCAGAGGGCGAGCGCCAGCAGGCTGGCGCGGCGGGCGAGCGGTTCGTGCGCGAACGGGGTACGGCGGGGAAACATGGAGAGGCTGGACGGTACGACGGAACGTGCCATATTCCGCGATTTCTGAAACAATACCAATTGGTATCTGCCCTAGGCTGCACTTGGCGTGCGCGGCGGCCATCACAATAACTAAAACCAATCGATGTCTTCTGCTCTCCTGTTGGTGCCGGATTTCAGCCTGATCCTGATCGGCTGGCTGCTGGTGCGCCATTCCCCGTTCGACCGCGCGTTCTGGGCTGGCGTAGAGCGTCTGGTGTATTTCGTGCTTTTCCCCGCGCTGCTGTTGCAGTCCACCAACAGCGCCAAGTTCGATTTCTCCTCGACCTCGGCCATGCTCGGCCTGGCGCTGCTGACCACCGCCTTTGGCATGGTGGGCGGCTACGCCGTCAAATGGGCGATGCGGCTGGCGCCGCTCGATTTTGCTTCCGGCCTGCAGACCGCATTCCGCTTCAATTCCTATATCGGGCTGGCGCTGGCCGCGCGCCTGGGCGGCAGTGAGGGGCTGGCCATGATGGCGGTGATCGTCGGCTGCACGGTGCCGCTGTGCAACGTGGCCGCGGTATGGGCACTGGCCCGTCACGGCGAAACCCGCCTGTGGCGCGAGCTGGTGCGCAACCCGCTGATCCTGGCCACCGCCGGGGGCTTGCTGACCAACCTGCTTGGCCTGCACCCGCCCGAGGTGGTGGGCATGACGCTGGCCCGGCTGGGTTCCGCATCCACGGCGCTGGGGCTGATGACGGTCGGCGCGGGCCTGCAGATGAGGGGGGTGACGGGGGCGATCGGGCCGGTGGCATGGTGGAGCGGCGTCAAGCTGGTGGCCATGCCGTGCTTTGCCTGGGCGGTGGGGCGCTTGCTGCCGCTGACCGAGTTGCAGTCGCAGATCGTGGTGCTGTTCGCCTCGCTGCCGACCGCATCCAGCGCCTACATCCTGGCCGTGCGCATGGGCGGCAACGGGCCGATGGTGGCGGCGACGATCTCGGTCATGACCGTGGCGGCCATCGTCACCACGCCGTTCTGGCTGTCCCTGGTCAGTTAGCGGGTGCTTCGGTGTGCGCTGGCGCTTGCGCCAGCGCCCAGTCGATATGCTCGCGCACCAGCGGGCTGGCGTCGGCCTGGCGCGCGCCGAGCGCGGCGCGGATGCGCGCGGCCAGCGCCGTGTCGCCACTGGCGAGCGCCGCGCGCAGGCTGTTGCCCAGTCCCACCGCCAGGTTGCGCAGCCAGCGTTCATGGCCGATGCGGCGGATCGGGCTGCCCTCCAGCCGCTGGTTGAACTCCGCCTCGGTCCAGCCGAACAGCTCGGCCATGTCGGGTGCGTCGAAGCCGTTGCGCACGTCGAAGTCCGGCAGCGTGGCGCGGTGGGCGAACTTGTTCCACGGGCAGGCCAGCTGGCAGTCGTCGCAGCCATATACGCGGTTGCCCATCGGCGCGCGCAACTCCTCGGGGATGGCGCCCTTGTGCTCGATGGTCAGGTAGGAGATGCAGCGGCGCGCGTCGATGCGGTAGGGCTCCAGGATGGCCTGGGTCGGGCAGATATCGATGCAGCGGCGGCAATGGCCGCAGTGGTCGGATTCCGGCGCGTCGGCGGGGAAGGGCACATCGACCAGGATCTCGCCGAGGAAGAACATCGAGCCGCCATCGCGGTCGAGCAGCAGCGTGTGCTTGCCGCGCCAGCCGAGGCCGCCCTGCGCGGCCAGCGCCACCTCCATCACCGGCGCGGAATCCGTGAAGACGCGATAGCCGAACGGGCCGATGGCGGCCTCGATGCGGCTGGCGAGCTGCTGCAGGCGGTTGCGCAGCACCTTGTGATAATCGCGGCCCCGCGCGTAAAGCGAGATCACGGCGGTGGCGGGGTCGTCGAGCCGGGCAAGTTCATGGCTGCGCCAGTCGTCCGGGCCCGCGGCGGGCAGATACGGCATGCGGGCCACGATGGCGCGCACCGTGCCGGGCACCAGTTCGGCGGGACGCGCGCGCCGCAAGCCGTGGTTCGCCATATAATCCATGTCGCCGTGGTAGCCCTGTGCCAGCCACGCCAACAATCCTGCTTCGGCCCGGCTGAGATCCACGTCGGCAATGCTGACCGCATCGAAGCCGAGTTCCGTGCCCCAGGCCCGGATCGAGCCCACCAGCGCTTCCAGCCCGGCGGCGTCCGGGCCCGCATGGGCAATGGACGGCGCAAGGCCAGGCGCTGTCCCGGGGACGGCGCTGCTGGCAGGAGGGGGCGAGGCGGTTGGCGCCTGGGCTGCTCGGTCGATCATTCCCCAATTGTACGCAATGCCCCTGCTCCAAGAACGCACACTCAACCTGCCCGACGAAGCGGCCACCGCCCGGCTGGGCGCGGCGCTGGCCGAGGCCGTGCGCATGCTGCCGCCCCAGACCGTGCACCTGCAGCTCTCGGGCGACCTTGGCGCCGGCAAGACCACGTTGTCGCGTGCCATCCTTCGCGCGCTCGGCCACACGGGCAAGGTGCGCAGCCCCACCTATACGCTGTGCGAGCCGTATTCGGTCACGCGCGCCGATGGCTCACCCCTGACCGCCTACCACTTCGACCTGTACCGCTTCGCCGATCCGGAGGAGTGGGCCGATGCCGGTTTTCGTGATTGTTTTGCCGAACCTGCCGTTAACCTGGTGGAGTGGCCGGAGAATGCCGGGCACTTGCTTGGGGAACCGGACCTTCACTTGTTGCTCCAATCGGACACAAGCGACGCCGACGACGCAGCCGAACGCCGTATCGTCACGCTTCGTGCCTATACTCAGACTGGACTTATCCTGCTTTGCGCATGCTGATCAAGCGACTCGCCACCGACCGACCCGACGATATCCAGCTGGCCCGCCGCAAATGGCTGGCGCAGTGCCTCAAGGCCAGCGCCGGCGGCGTGGTGCTGACACTGGCCGGGCCGCAGATCGCCTTTGGCGCCGGCATCGTCGCGGTGCGGGTCTGGCCCGCCGAGGAATACACCCGCGTCACCATCGAATCCGACGAGCCGCTGGCCGCCGTCCACCAGATGATCCACGGCCCCGACCGGCTGGTGGTGGACATCGATGGCCTCGATCTCTCACCCACCTTGCGCGAGCTGGTGGCCAAGATCACCTCCAACGATCCTTACATCCAGACCGTGCGCGTGGGCCAGAACCGGCCGCGCGTGGTGCGGCTGGTGTTCGACCTGAAGGAAAACGTCTCGCCGCAGGTGTTCACGCTGGCGCCGATCGGCAGCTACCGCAACCGCCTGGTGTTTGACCTCTACCCCGTCAACCCGCCCGATCCGCTGTGGACGCTGGTGCGCGACACCGAGGACAAGCAGCGCAGGTTTGCCGCCACGCAGCCGCCGGCAGGCGCGGATGACGCGTCCGGCGCGCCTGCCACCGGCGAGGAAGACGCCATTGGCGCGCTGGTGCGCAAGTTCGACGACAAGGGCGCCAACCCGGTGCCGGCCCTGCCGCCGATGGCAGCCGTCAAGCCCAGGCCACCGGTCCCCTCTACGGCACCATCGGCACCGCCGCTGGCCCAGAACAATCCGCCTGCGGCCTTGCCCGCCAACAATCCGCCGGCGGACCGTTCCTTCAAGATGCGCCGCCTGCTGACGGTGGCCATCGATCCAGGCCACGGCGGCGAGGATCCCGGCGCCACCGGCGCCTCCGGCTCGCGCGAGAAGGACGTGGTGCTGCAGATCGCGCAGCGGCTGCGCGCCAAGATCGATGCCCAGCCCAATATGCGCGCCATGATGACGCGCGACGCGGACTTCTTCGTGCCGCTCAATGTGCGCGTGCAAAAGGCGCGCCGGGTGCAGGCCGACCTGTTCGTGTCCATCCATGCCGATGCCTTCCTCTCGCCGGAAGCCAAGGGCGCCTCGGTGTTCGCGCTGTCCGAGCGCGGCGCCTCGAGCAGCGCGGCGCGCTGGATGGCCAACAAGGAAAATGCCTCCGACCTGATCGGCGGCGCCAACATGGGCAACAAGGATGCGCAGGTGGCGCGGGTGCTGCTGGACTTGTCCACCACCGCGCAGATCAATGACAGCCTGCAGGTGGGCAAGGCTGTGCTGTCGGAGATCGGCGGCGTCAACCGGCTGCACAAGGGCAGCGTGGAGCAGGCGGGCTTTGCCGTGCTGAAGGCGCCGGATATCCCTTCGATCCTGGTCGAGACCGCCTTCATCAGCAATCCCGAGGAAGAGCGCAAGCTCAACGACGAGAACCACCAGGAGCAACTGGCCAACGCCATCCTGCGTGGCATCAAGAACTACTTCGCGCGCAATCCGCCACTGTCGAAGAATCCGTCGGTGTAAGCGAGGATGGGCCAAAACCGTCCGCAATGACACGCCTGCCGCTCCCTCTCCCCTCGTGGGGGGAGGGAGCGGCAGGCAGGGGTTCAACTCCCACGGAAGGCCAATGCGTCAAAAAAACGGCCGGCAATCAACTTGCCGGCCGTTTGTCATGTTGCGCGGTAATACTCAGGCGCGGGCAGTGGCGCCTTCGGGCAGCGCATCGCGGCCGGCGTAGCGCGAGGCGATCACCGAGCACACGATCAGCTGCAACTGGTGGTAGACCATCAGCGGCAGCACCAAGAGGCCCAGCGCCGGGTGGCCGGCAAACAGGATCTTGGCCATCGGGATGCCGTTGGCCAGGCTCTTCTTGGAGCCGCAGAACACCGCGGTGATCTCGTCTTCCACGGAGAAGCCGAGGCGGCGCGCGGTGAAGGTGGTGGTGGCCAGGATCACGAGCAGCAGCACGGCGGCGAGCGCCATCACGGCGCCGATGGTTTCCCAGTTGTACTTGTGCCACAGGCCGGCGGCGGTGGCGTCGCAGAACGACGAATACACGATCAGCACGATCACGCCGCGGTCGATCTTGTTGGTGATCTGCTTCTTCTTGGCCAGCCAGCTGCCGATCAGCGGACGGGCCAGCTGGCCGAGCGCGAACGGCAGCAGCAGTTGCAGCGCAACGCCGGTCAGCGCCTTGCCCAGCGGCATCGAGGCGCCGCTGGCGCTGATCACCAGGCCCATCAGCAACGGTGTGACGGCCATGCCGATCAGGCCCGAGATGGTGGCGTTGAAGATGGCACCCGGCACGTTGCCGCGCGCCATCGAGGTCATCGCCACCGACGACGACACGGTGGAGGGCAGCGCGCACAGGTAGAACACGCCCAGCAGCAGCTCGGCGGGCAGCGTGTTGCGCAGGCCGAACATCAGCGCCAGCCCGACCACCGGGAAGACGATGTAGGTGAAGCTCTGCACGAAGGCGTGCAGGCGCCAGTGGCGCGCGCCGGCCACCAGCTTGTCGCGCGAGAGCGCCGCGCCGTGCAGGAAGAACACCAGGGCCACGCCCAGGTTGGTGACCATGCCCAGGTGCAGCGGGCCGTCGCCGGCGCCAATTTGCGGGGCCAGCAGCGCGATGCCGATGGCGGTGAGCATGATCAGTACGAACCCGTCGATCAGGTCGTAGATTTTCTTGAAGGGTGAGAGGATGGCGGACATTGACGGCAAAGTTGGATTAGGGTTTCGCCTAGTATTGGACGTTACTGAAGCCTAGAATGCAAATTCATTTATCGCATCCATTCATCTCATAGACGCATGAATTACACATTGCGCCAGTTGCGCGTCTTCCTCGCCGTGGTCGGGCATGGCAGTTTCAGCCGTGCCGCGGATGCCGTCGGCCTGACGCAGCCGGCCGTCAGCCGGGGCGTGGCTGAGCTCGAAGAGGCACTTGGCGTGCGCTTGCTCGACCGCACCACGCGCGAGGTGGTGGTGACCGACGCGGGCCAGGCGCTGGCCCCCGCCATCGAGCGCCTGCTTGGCCAGCTGGACGATACGCTGGAAGAAACCCGCCAGCTTGGCGAGCGCTATCGGGGGCGTGTTGTGATTGCCAGTGCACCCACGATTTCGGCGCGGCTGATGCCGCTGTATGTGGCGACCTGCGCGCGCCAGTACCCGGATATTCGTCTCAGCGTGCGCGACAACGTGCAGGCGGATGGCCTCGAGCAGATCCGTGCGGGGGCGGTGGACTTTGGCGTATTGATCGATCCTTTGGCGCGAGAAGGCTTGACCATCGCGCCGCTGGCGACCGATCCATTTTGCTTTGTGTGCCGGCGCGATCACCCGCTGGCCAATGCCGACTCGGTGCCGTGGTCCGCGCTGGACCGCATGCCGCTGGTGTTGCTGGATTTCGCCTCGGGCAGCCGGCCCCTGATCGACCGCATCTTCGCCAGCCATGGCGTGGCGCCCAGCGTGGTGCAGGAACTGGGGCATTCAGCCAGCGTGTTCGGCATGGTCGAGGCCGGCATCGGCGCTTCGGTCCTGCCCTCGTTCTCGCTGCCGCTGCCGGCGGCGTCGCCGCTGGTCTGGCGGCCGCTCACGCCGCGCGAGGAGCGGCGCATCGTCATGGTCTGCCGGGAAGACCGCTCCTTGTCGCCCTCGGCCGCCGCCGTGTGGCAGATGGTGCAGAGCCTGCCGTTGCCGGCCGAGCCGGCCATGCCGCAATGACTGGCACCCTGGCTTAGCGGCTTAACAGCTTAGCGGCTTAGCTGCGCGTTGCCGTGACCATCACCGCTTCCAGCGCAAAGCTGCCGTCGGCCTTGACCAGGTAGTGGTCGCATACTTCCGCCGGCGCCAGTTGCCACAGGTGCAAGATGGCGGCCACCGCCACGGGCGGCGTGCGCATGCGCTGCACCCAGGTGGCAAACTCCAGCTCGATGCGCCAGATCGGCGAGATACCGGCCTGGAAGCCCGCCGTCTCCAGCATCGCTTGCCATTCGTTGCCGGTGTAGTCGCGGATATGCGACGGGTCGCGCAACAACTCCACCGATTGCAGCCAGGTGTCGAGCAGCGGGTCGTCCGAGCCGGCGATGTCGATCAGCACGACCTTGCCGCCCGGCTTGAGCACCCGGTGCATCTCCGCCAGCGCCGCCGGCACGTTGCGCCAGTGGTGCGCGCTCATGCGCGAGATCACCGCGTCGAAGCTGGCATCGTCGAAGGGCAGCGATTCCGCGGCGCCCTGGCGGGTGCGGATATTGGCCAGCCCCTTGTCGCGCGCCGCGCCTTCCACCACCGCCAGCATCTCTGCCGACAAATCGTAAGCCGTCACTTCCGCTGCGACCCCCGCCGCGGCAAAGCTGGCGTGGCCCGCGCCGCAACCCAGGTCGAGCACCCGCGCCGCCGGCAGCGCAGCCAGTTCCTGCGCAAGCTGCTGCAGGTCCGCACCCTGGGCGTGGACCGCGCTGGTGAGGTAGGCGCTGGCGGTGGCGCCGAACTGGGCGGCAACGAGTTCTTGTTGTTGCATGGGGCTCTCCTGGCGGCAATGGCCGCTGGTGGATTCTGGTGATCGGGGGCTGCAAAAGCGGGGACCGGGGGACTTGCCCGCGTAACGGGTTCGACGTACTGTAGCAGCCTGTTTTCCCGGTACAAGTCAGGGTTTTATCCTGGTATAAAACGCACCAGCTTCCAGTCTACTGCCTCGTTTTCCCGCTCAGCCCTCCATGACAGATTACGCGCTTCCCGATCCTGCCAAGCCAAGCGAACTCACGCGCGAAGCCGTGCTGGGCCGCTTCCTGCGGGCCCACCGCGAGCGCCTGGCCCCGGCCGAGGTTGGCCTGGCGCCCGGCCGGCGGCGGCGCACCCC
>NZ_JBIUHC010000136.1:0-26814 GCF_044627735.1 Cupriavidus sp. CuC1
TTCTTTGCCTACTTTCTTGGCGAGACAAGAAAGTAGGTCGCCTCCCCGCAGGGGAGGTGAAACTGCCTTTGACTTTAGGCCTTTGACTTCAGGCCTTTGACCTTGCAGTTAAGCAGTTGAAGCTGAATTTGCAGTCGCAGTTGCAATCAGCTCAATTGCAGTTGCAATCACCCCCCTCTCCCCACAGTCTCCGACGGCAACTCCCCAAAAAAACCACGATACTGCGCCGCAAACCGCGGCAAATGATTAAACCCCCACCGCGCCGCCACCACCCCCACCGGCTCCTGCACCTGCCGCGCCCCTAATTCCCGCCTGACTCCGTTCATCCGCAAAGCCCGAACAAACTCCAATGGTGCCAACCCGGTAATTTCATTAAAGCTGTATTGCAGCGTCCTGCGTGAAACCCCAAGCTGTTCACACAGAGCCAAAACACTCCAGGGCGCCTCGGGCGCGGCGCGCACCATCTCATACGCCCGCGCCACCAGCCGCCTTCGCGCAGGCGGCGTGGGCAGCAGGGCATCGCCAATGTCGTGCATCAACGTGGACACCACCGCCATCAGCAACGCATCGCGCATCGCGCTTTCGACAAACCGCTGGCTAAACACATCGCTCTGCACCGCAGCGGCAGCCAGCACCGCGAGCATCGCCGCCCGGAAATCCTCGGACGCGGCGCGCCGCACCTCGGTGGCCGGCTGCAAGCGCGTGATCAGCTCCGGAACGCCCTCGCGCTCCAGCACGCGTTGCAGCGCAGGCAGCGGCAACGTCACGCCTAGCAGGTCCAGCGATGGCGGGGTGCGCATGGCCAGCGGCTGGCCGTTGCCGGCGCGCAGCACGGTGTCGCCGCTCATGCGGTAGCCGGAGAACCAGCCATCGGCACACTCGCGGTGAGGCAAGCCGATGGAAAGATAGCCGCGCCGTGCCTCGCCTTCCTCCAGCAACGCCTGGTTGGTGCGTTCGCGGAAAACGTGGACGTCGCCAAAGGTAGCCTGCTGCACTTGCGCAAGAAAATGCCCTGGCGTGAGTTGCTGGTAGCGCTGCTGCCAGCCGTCCAGGCCCGCTGCCGCCATGGCGGCCTCGGTGGCAATCAGGTGGCGTACCGGGCGCCCGCTGGCGCCTGTGTCGAGAGGCTCGGTGTTGCTGTGCATCGGTGGCAGCCTGTTGGGGCGTTTAATACCATCGGCGGCGGGTTGGCTTGGCCCGGGCGCGGAGGGCTCTTGTGCAGGCACTGCGCGATGATTGTATCGCCAGGCCCGGCAACCGTCGATGCGCGGCGCAGCAGGTCCGGCGGACCCAAGTGAACGTCCTTGCATTTGTTGACAGTTACCGCCGCGGCCTCGCCCTAGAATGCTGCGCTATTCATGGCTGGATTAGATATGGGATCGCGATCCGAACGGTATAGGTTGCTGGGCTACCTCGCGCTTTGCATGGTGGCGTTCGCGCTCATCACCGTGCTGTGCGTGACACTGCAGGACGACAACGAGCAGCGCGCGGCGCGCAAGGTCCGCCAGATGGATAGCCGCGCCACGGCCACCGCCACCACCGCAGGCCAGGCTGAACAACCAGCGGCCACGCGCGCATCGCGCTGAATGCCAGCGAGGATCAGCAGGGCAAGAAGATAGTGAAGGTGGCACCGGCGCCCGCGGCGCTGGTCACCTTGATCTCTCCGCCGTGGCGCTCCACCACGGTCTTGACGAACACCAGCCCCAGCCCGCTGCCCGCGGGGGCATCCTGCTCGGTGTCGTGCAGGCGCGCAAAGGGCTGGAACAGGCGGCCCTGGTCTTGCGCGGCGATGCCCCGGCCCTGGTCCGCCACATCGATCGCCAGCCCCTGCGCCACGCGATACAGGCGCACCGTCACCGTGGTTTGCGGCGGGCTGAACTTGATCGCATTGCTCACCAGGTTCGCAATGGCCCGCATCAGCAGCACCGGCTCGGCCAGGATCTGCGACTGCTCGTCTTCCACCGCCACCTCTACCTTCAGTGCGATCCGGGCAGCGTTGGCCAGCGCCCATAGCTCGTCGGTGGCGTCCAGCACCACGCCGGCCAGGTCGACCTTGATGAAGTCAAGGTGCGGCGCTTCGGCACGGGCCAGCCGGATAAAGTCGTCCGCGAGTTCCAGTGTGCGGTTGGCGTGCTCGCCGATGCGGGCCAGCAGGGCGGCCTCCGGCAGCGCCCGGCCGGGCTCGTTTTGCAGGTCGATCAGGGCAAGGATGGAGGACTGCGGGGACCGCATGTCGTGCGAGATAAAGCGCAGGGACTCCTCGCGGCGCCGCTCGGCCATGCGTACCTGCGTGATATCGATGACGCTGACGATCAGGCCGGCTACGCCGCCGGTGTCACTGCGCAGGGGCGCGCCGCGCAGCAGCATCGGGTGTTCGTCGCGCGCTTCGAGCTCCACCCCGGGCGGGGCCTGCACCGGGTGCGCGGCGTCGGCATCGCCTTCGGCATAGACGCTGCGCAGCTGGTCCCAATATTCCAGCCCGGCCTTGGGCTGGACGAATACCTCGTTGATCAGCTCGCGAATGCCGGGGCGCGGTGCGTTCATGTCGGCCAGGGGCCCGAGCGTGCGCGGCGCCAGCAGCAGGCCGCGCCGATTGGCCAGCAGCACGCGGCCGCCGGGATCGCAGATCACGGTGGCTTCGGGCAGGCCTTCGAGCCCGTCCGCCAGGAATTGCCGCAAGTCGCGCAGGCGCGTGGTCATGCGGTAGACCGCACGCATGCGGGTATCGAGGTTGCGGCCCGATTCGCCCTCGCCGGCGGGCATGGCCAGCAGGCCGGGCTCCTGCTCGAGCTGCGCGAGCTCGTCGGTGAGGAACTGCAGCGCCGCTTCCTGGCGCCGCCAGCTCCACAGCGGGTAGAGCAGGCTGCAACCCAGCACGGCGCTGGCCGGCGCGAACCAGAGGTGGCCGAGCACTACCAGCAGCAAGCTGGCGGCCAGCGTGCCGGCCAGCAGCACCACGGTGACCAGCAGCGCGTTGCGCGGCGTCAGCATCAGCGAGGCCAGGCTCGCCAGCAGCACGGGCAGCAAGGTGCAGAGCCAGAACCAGGGCGCAGGCAAGGTCACTATCGCCGCGTCGCTCTGCAGCGTCTGCATGGTGTTGGCGATGATCTCCACGCCGCTCATGCCGTAACCGTTGCGCGATACCGGCGTGGGGAACACGTCGCCCAGCCCGCTCGCCGTGGCGCCTACCAGCACGGACTTTGCGCGGAAGAAGCCGCGTGGCAACGTGCCGCCCAGCACATCGAGCACCGAGACCTGCCGGAACGTCCCCGGCGGCCCGGCAAACGGAATGCGCAGCCGGTAGTCGCGGGTCCAGCCATCGGCGCCGCGATCATCTGCGCTGCCGTCGTGCCGGTAGGCGGAGACCGGCCGCGGCGGCTTGCCGAAGCCGACCATCGCGGCCGAGAAGTGGCTCAGCTGGCGGCCCGGCAGCCCTTCCTGCAGGTACACCTGGCGGGCAATGCCGTCGAGGTCCACCGCGATATTGATGTGCCCCACCTCGCTGCCCAGGCCCGTCAGCGGATAGCGCACCAGCAAGCCGCCCTGCCCCGCTTCTGCCAGCGCGGGCAGCACGACGTTGCCGGCGCGCGCCATGCTGCCTGCCAGCGCGCGGTCGTCCTCGGGATGCAAGGCGTCGGGCTCGGAGAGAATCACGTCGACCCCGATCACGCGTGGCGCGTCGGCGGCGATGCGCTCGATCAGGTCGGCCAGCACCCGGCGGCGCCAGGGCCAGCGGCCAATGGCCGATATGCTGGGGTCGTCGATGGCGACGATCACAATCTCGTCGCTGGCCGCGTGATGCTGGGCCGCGACCGACAGGTCGTAGACGGCCTTGTCGGCGCGTTCGCTCCAGCCCAGCACGGCGCACGCTGCCACCAGCGCCAGCATGGCGCTCGTCAACATGCCCCATTCGACCAGCGTACGGCGCTGGTAGCCAGCCATCATGCGTGCGGGCACGCGGCCCAGTGCGCGCGCGCGCGCGGCGAGTTGCGCCAGGCTAGTTGGCACGATTGAGCAAGCGTCCGCCGGCGCTGACGGGCTGGCCTTGCGCGTCGCGTACGTACTGCACCACCTCGATGCGCTGGGGCGCGGAGAAGTGCGGCTGGCGATCCGGGCTTTGGCGAGCCACCCGTACAAAATACGCGCCGCTGCCAGGCCGCGGCAGGCGGGCCTCATTGGTCTCGGTGCTGACGTCCGCCACGATCTGCGTAAAGGCGGCGTCGGATGCCATTTGCACGCGGTAGGCTTGCGCCGCGCCATTAGCGCTGGCCCCGCCGGCGGCCGGCCATGCGATCCGCAGGGTGTCGCCGCCATCGTCTTCCAGGCGCGGCTGCGGCGGCGACGGCTCCAGCGCGAACGCCACCGGCTCGCTCCAGGGGCCGGGCTGGCCACCGGCGTCGACCGAGCGCACACGCCACCACCAGCGGCCAGGCGCAAGCGCCTGGCTAGCCGAGGGCGCCGTGCCGCGCGCCTGCATGGCGCCTTGCGTGAAATCCGCGTTGGGCGCCACTTCGAATTCGTATTGCGCCGCGCTGGCGACTTCGGCCCAGGTAAACATCGCCGTCTCGCCGTACGCGGTGCCATCGCGCTCGGGCGCCAGCGTAAAGGGCGCGGGCGGATTCAGGCGCACCACGAACGGCATCACCGCGCCCGCGCCGCCAAGGCGCCGGGCATCGAGCGCGCTCACGCCCAAGTACAGCTCGCCCTCGGGCAGGTCTTGCAGCGCGGCCTGCGTGCCCTCCACGGCCTGCGACGACAGCAGCTCGGTCTGGGCCGCATCGCGCGAGACCACCACGCGGTAGCTGGCGGCCTGTGCAACCGGCGTCCAGCTCACGGTGGCATGGCTTGCCAGCAGCGGCTGGGGCAGCGGCGCCAGCGCCGGCGCCGGCAGCAGCGCGGCGGGCCGCGCCAGGGCGCCTGCGACCGATACACTGACGCCGTAGCCAGCACCCACTACTGCTTGCTGGCCGCGGCTTGAACGGGCCTGCACCTGGCCTTCGAGCACGGCGCTCTGGCTGGCGCCGTCCTCGGTGCCCACGCGAAAGCGCGTGCCGCGCACGCCGGTCACCAGCGATGGGGTACGGATCTCGAAACGCCCCACGCCGGTGCCGCGCGGCGCCACGCGGGATTCCACCTCGCCCTGGCCGATGCCGATCACGGCATCGGTCAGGCCGGTGCGGGAGAAAGCGCGCAGCCGCTTGACTTCGATCGCTGTCGCCGGCGGCAACGCAACGCGCGAGCCGTCGCCCAGTTCCAGGGTGACGGTGCCGGACGCGCCGGTTTCAATGCGGGCGCCCTCGCGCAGCTCCATGCCGGCCTGCAGCGCGCGGCCATCGGCGCTCGCCGGCCCCGTCACGAAGACCACGCGGGCCGCTCCGTCAGTCACCGGGATGCGTGCCAGCGGGATGCGCAGGCGCATGCCGGGCGGCAGGCGGTAAGGGTTGGCCACCTTGTTCAAGACCTGCAGCTCGCGCCAGCCAGCGGGATTGACCATGAAGCGGTCCGCCAGGCCAATCAGCGTGTCGCCCGGGCGCACCTGGTAGATAAAGTTGGCGCCCTCGGCGCCCGCAGGCTGCGCGGCGGCGTTGGCTGACCACCCGGCGACAAACACGCCAATCAATCCTGCCATGCCGATCGTACCGGCCACACCCATCGCGCCCATCGAGCATGCCACACGCGAGCGCGCTGCAATGCCGGCCTTGCTGCCTGCTGCCTTGTCGAACCGCTTCATAAGCTCAGTCTTCCTGCTTGTGCTGCGAATCCTGCGGATCCTGCAAATCCCGCAAATCCTGCTTATCCCCATCGCCCGCGGCCTCGAAGCGGTAGCCGTGCGAATACACGGAAGTCAGCCGCACGCCGTTCTCGGGCCGCAACGCCAGCTTGATCCGCAGCCGCGAGATATGGGTATCGAGCGTGCGCGAGCCGGCACCGATGGCACGGCCCCACACGGCTTGCTCCACCACCTCGCGCGACACCAGGCGCCCCAGGTTGCGGAACAGGAACAACGCCAGGTCGAACTCGCGCGGCGACATATCCGCCCGGCTCTCGCCGAAGGTCACGGTGCGTGCCTGCGGATCGACACAGTAGTTGCCCACCCGGATCATGGCGCTGTCCTGCTGCGCCTGCGGATACGTGCGGCGCAGCAACGCGGACACGCGCGCCACCAGCTCGGCGCGGCGGATCGGCTTGATCATGTAGTCGTCGGCGCCCGCGCCCAACCCCCCGACAATGTCCTCTTCCAGCGAGCGGCTGGTCAGGAACAGGATGGGGGGATTGCGACCGGAGTTCTGGCGCACCCAGGTCACTACCTCAAGGCCGCTGGTATCGGGCAGCTGCCAGTCCACCACCAGCAGGTCAAACGTTTGCTCGCGCAGCGCCCGCAGGAACGTGCTGCCACTGGCGAAGCACTCGCACTCGTGGCCAGCCGAGACCAGGATCTGCTGGATCAGCTCGGACTGGCTCTTGTCGTCTTCCACCGAAGCTATTCTCATACTTACCTCTTGCTTGCCACGTCTACTCTTCCAGATGCCACCACGCGCTTGCTGCACCACCGCAGGGGCAAATGCGCAACAACCCGGGCAGGCCGGGCGCCAAGTACGTAAAGGGGAATGGTACAGAATCAGGCGTCGCCACGCCAAGGATGGCGCGGGAGGGTGTTGCAGCGCGCCGGCGCAAAAGCCGGCGCGCGCGCCTTTACTGCAGCATGTAGGTTTCGTACTCGAGGCGGTCCAGCTTGCGGTCGAGCAGGTAGATCGCCAGGGCCACCACGATCAGCAGCGATGCCGCGAAGCCGTAGCCATACCAGGCCGGTCCCAGTTGCAGCGTCACGGCAGTGAAGGCCAGGTTGAGAATCACGAACAACCCGCTGAGCAGCAGCACTTCACGCCGGCGGTCGAGGTAGAAGTAGATATTGAGCACCCCGAGCAACACCACCTGCAGGCTGGCCCCGATCACGTCCACATACAGCAGCGGCAGGTAGAGCTCCGAAATGCCGAGCGCCGCCAGCACCCACTTGCCCGTGACAAACAGCACCAGCGCCGCAATGGCCTGCACCTTAACGATTTCGTACAGCCCCAGGCGGATCGTCTGCACCATGGTGTTGCGCATATCCTCGATATGCTCGAGCGAGCTGCCGCCGCGCACCGCGTTGTAGAAGGCGTCGTAGTACTCGACGAAGTCGGTCTCGATGCGCACCAGGAACACCGCCATGCCCGGGATGATTGCCAGGTAGGCCAGGAATACCGGGATGTCATAGATGATCGACGCGTGCAGTGGCCCGATGACTTGCTGCCCCGTGGACGGCGAGTACCAGAACATGAACTTGTCGAGCCAGATGCCGAGGTTGTACAGCAGCCCGATCAACATCAGGCTCGGATAGGCATAACGCCGCTGGAACACCTCGAACGACATGAAGCGCTGGCTGGTGTAGTTGCGGTAGATCAGCACCACCATGGCCGTCAGCAAGCACAGCTGGCCGGCGACAAACCCCAGCAGCAGGCCCTCCAGGCCATGGTTGCGCAGCGCCAGCGCCGCCACCACCGTCAGCGTATAGCCCAGCAGGAAGGTCCAGACGATGGCCTTGTACTGCTTCATGCCCGTCAGGAAAATCACCGCGATCCAGATATTGCTCATGACCACGAAGCCCGCGGTCATCAGCAACCGGTACAGCACCGACTGCGCCGGGAAGGCGAACAGCGCGCAGCCGATGCCGATGGCGCCCGACAGCGCCGTGACCAGCAGGGCCACCGCATGGTAGTTCGACAGCACCAAGTCATCGCGCTTCTCGAACAGGCGGTCCGAGGTAAAGCGGGTGAAGGCCAGCTGCAACGGCCCGGTCAGGATCAGGCTGACCGCAATCAAGTAGGTCACCGACACCTGGAACTGTGTCACCAGGCTGCCCGGCACCACAAACGGCAGGCTGAGCACACCGATCAGCAAGATGCCGACGATCGACAGGACCCACGGCCCGGAGCTGATGATGCCGGCATAGGCGTACGCGCCGAGCATGCCCGACAGGCTGTCCCGCCGCAGCATCTTGCGAAGTTCAAAACCAATCCCCGCCATCTCAGCGACCTCCCTTCATGGGGCAGCCCGCGGCCTGGGCCGCCTTGGCGGGGGATCCGCCAGCGGACGGCTGCGCATTCGGCTGCGCCATCAGGTGCGTGTACAGCTCGCGGTAGCTACCCACCATCATCTCCTGCGTGTAATAGCGCTCCACGCGCCGGATGCCGGCTTGCTGCGCGGCATGCCATGCGTCCGGGGAACCCAGCAGGCCGATGGCCTTCTCGGCCAGCGCGGCCGGGTCGGCAATGCGCACCACGTCGCCTGCGGCGCCCAGCGCCGCATCCTCGCCGGGCAGGCCGAAGATCAGTTGCCGGCATGAGCCGACGTCGGTGGTCACGCACGGCACGCCGGCGGCAAAGCCTTCCAGCACTACCAGCGGCAATGCCTCGCTGATGGAGCTGAGCACCAGCACGCCCACCTTGGGCAGCAGTTCATCGATGCGCTGGAAGCCCAGGAACTTGACCTTGTCGGCGAGGCCCAGGCTTTCGGCCAGGCTGCGGCATTCCCGCGCGTAATCCGGATCCTCGTCTTCCGGGCCGGCGATCCAGCCTTGGGCATCGGGGTATTGCCGCACCACGGTGAGCATGGCGCGGACAAAGGTCTTGATGTCCTTGATCGGCACCACACGACCGATCAGGCACAGCACCGGCGGCACGCCCGGGGCGCGCTGCGCGCGCAGCGCGGCCAGCCGCGGCAGGTTGATGCCGTTGGGAATATTGCGGGTCCGCTCAGCGCGGGCGCCGTCCGTAACCTGGCGCAGGCGGTTGCCTTCGTAGAGCGCGACGATGGTGTCGCCGGCGTCGTAGCAGACGCGGCCCAGCGTTTCAAAGAAGCGCACCCACAGCTCGCGGAAATAGCTGATCTGCGAGATGTCGCGCTCGAACACGTTGCGGTTGTCGCGGATCCACTGGCTCTGGAACAAGTCGATCTTGCGTTCCTTGGTGTAGATGCCGTGCTCGGACACCAGCAAGGGGCGTCCCGTGCGGTAGTGCAGCATCGCGCCCAGGAAGCCGGCATAGCCGGTGGACACCGTGTGGTAGACCTTGGCCGGGATCAGCCCTTCGGCAATGCGCGCAAGCTGCCACAAGGGCTTGTGCATGATGCGCACGGTCCAGAAGTAATCCGTGAAGGACGGGTCCGTGCAGTACTGGCGGTACTGCTCGGTGATGGTCCGCCACGCATGGCGGCTGTACAGGAATGCGTCTTCCGACAGGCTGCCGCCATCGGTGAGCTCGGGCATCAGCTCGCGGATCAGCTCGCCGGCTTCCCGCTCGCGGCCGGGCTGGCGCAGCACCTCGTGCAACTGCGCCGAGGCGGCGAAGGTGACGGGGTCGCCATCGCTGCCCTGCACCAACGGAGGCGGGGGAAAATCGTAGAGGAAATGCGTTTCCAGGTGCACGACGTTGTCGGGCAGCGCGTAGACCATGTCGCCATAGTCTTCGCGGCGGCTGCCGATGAAGACGATGGCGAAGCGGACGTCCGGAAACGCCCGGATCATCTGGTTGACCCAGCTCGACACCCCGCCGCTCACATACGGAAAGGTGCCCTCCAGCAGCAGGGCCACATCGGCCGAGTCGGCCCGGGGCAAAGGGATATCGCTCATGATTGCCAGTAACGCAGCAGCGGCCGTACCAGTGGCAGCGGCGATGGGCTGTCGAATGACAGCAAGATGGCGCGCACGGCGGCGTAGTCGCGCTCCAGATAGGCGGCTTCGGCCAGCAGCGGCAGCGTGCGCTCGCGCGCAAAGCCAAGCAGCTCGGCCCGCTCCAGCCACTCGCGCGCTTGCGCGGGCTCGTCGCGGGTCAGGGCCAGGCGGCCGCGCATGTACCACAGGCCGGCCTGGGCGGGGTCGACCTCCAGCGCGGCGCGCGCATGGCGCTCCACCTGGTCCGCCGTGTAGCGATAGACGTCGCCTTGCACCAGGTTCTGGTAGATCAGTTCCCAGTACAGGTCGGCCAGGCGCTTGTCGATCTCGCCGCGCTCGCGGTCGTCCTGCGCGGCTTCCAGGCGCGGCAGCTCGGCAAGGATCTGCTGCGTCAGTTGTTTCTCCGCGCCGTCCAGCATGCCGTAGGCCAGCAGACGCACATCGTCGGCACTGTCGGCCAGCAGGTCGCGCAGCACCGGGCTGGAGGTGCGCGCCGGCATCGACTGCATGGCCACCAGCGCGGTCATGCGCTCGGGCAACGGCGCACGCGTGTTGCCAAGCTGGGCGCGCAAGCGCGCGCCGCCACCATGGGTGACGCGCGAGATCAGGTGCGTGACGAACACCGGCAGCCCGACCAGGCCGATGCCGGCCGTGGGGCGACGCCCCGGGAAGAAGCGCGCGATCAGCAGGCTGCCAACGCAGACGAGGGCGCCGGCCATCGGCACCAGGAAACAGAACGCGAACAGGTAGCCATAGCTCCACGCGAACGGCACGCGCAAGCGCCGGGGCAGCAGGCGCCACAGCACCATCGCGATCATCGCCGCGGCAATCCCCTGCGCCAGCAGGAAGCTCAGCAGCAACGGGGTGCTGGTACCGGCGCGCGCCAGTAGCGCCAGGGCAGCGATTTGCGCGGCGATGCCGCCGATGCCGAGCTTACCCACGGGCAACCTCGCCTAGTGCCACCGGTACCGGTACCGGCGCCGGTTGAACATCCACATGGCAACGATGCAGCAACCGGATCAGCGGCTGCACCGGCGCGTTGGCAGGCACGGCCAGCGTATGCACGCCGATGCGCGCCGCTTCGAAATCGGTGCCGAACTGGGCCCGCAGCATGTCTTCGATCCGCACCAGGTAGGCCGAGGCCGCCTCGTTGCCCGACAGCGGCATCAAGGTGAGCAGAGCACGCTGGTGCGCGCTGGTCAGCGGCCAGGCCACGTCGAGTGCGCGGCGGCTGCGGATGACCTGGTCGAACAGCGCATCGCGCGATTCGTCGAGATCGAACACCAGCGCCACGATCGTGCTGTCGATGCCGCTGTCGCGGCGCAGGCGGGACAGGCGGGCGTAGTCCAGCGCGAAGTCGTACGGGCAGCCGGGAATCGCGGCCTCGATGGCACGCGTGGACACGGCATGCTCGACGCCATCGGCGTAGTAGCCCATCAGCACCATCAGCAACTGCAGGTTCTCGTAGCTGAGCGACAGGAACGGCATGCGCTCGACCACCAGCAGGCCCACCAGCTTGTCGGCCCCGGACAGCACCGGCGCCACCGCCACATAGCGGGTCTGCGGATGGTCCGGCGACTGGCGCGACAGCCCGCCGGCCTGCAGGTGCGCCAGCTGGCGCGTCTCCAGGCAGTGGCGCACCAGCACATCTTCGGGGTCGAACTCGAATGCCGGGCCGATCTGCGCCGAGGCTGTGGCGGATAGGGTCGCGCCATCGACCGCGTAGAGCGCGGCCGCTTCGAGCTGGCACGCCTGCGCCACCACCTGCAGCATGGGGCGCGCGCCAACCAGTACGCCACCCGGTACGGCATCTTCCAGCGTCACCGCACGCATTTGCGACAGCGTGTCGCGCAGCGTGGTGGGCTTGGCCAGCAGGTCGTTCTCCAGTCGCGCATGGGACACGCGCAGCAGGTAGTGGTTCTTGGTCAGCGCCGCGAGGCGCTCTTCCAGGTAGCGGTTGACGGCGCGCGCGCGCGCCAGCCGCGTGCCCCAGACATCGCCGAACTGTCCGGCAACCAGCACCGTGAGCAGCCCGCCCAGGAAGAACAGGCGCGGGAACTCACCCGGCTGCGCACCGATCTGGTGAAAAAAGAACCAGCCGCCCAGCATCATCAGCACGCTGCCCACGCCAATCAGCGTGCCGTAGCGCAGCGCCAGGATGACCGGCAGCAGCCATGCCCAGGGAAAGCCCAGGTCCAGCAGCAGGGGGTTGTTGGGCAGGAGCAGGTATCCCACCCCCATCGCCAGGGCCATCGTCACCACCAGCTCGACCGCAGAGACCGGTCCGCTCGTGGCGGGCGCGAGCAACCGCAAATAGCGGCCGCCCGCGCCAATGCCCTGTCCTTCCCGTATCTTGTCGGCTGTATTGGCCACGATCACGCTCTCCTGCGGTTCAACCCTGGCGCAGCGGCGCCAGCAGGCGGCGCAGCAGCTTTTGCGCGGTACCCGACAGCGACTCACGGCTCCAGCCACTGTCGCTGCCGGTGGCGGACCAGACGGCTTCGCCCGTGCTCACGTCCAGCAGTTGCAGCGAGATGCCCACGGCCGGCTCGCCATCCACACCGACCTTGTAGCGCCATTCCTGCACCGCGCCGGTGAGGGCATAGCGCATCTTCTGGGTACGCGCCCACTCAAGCGCCTTGCCCACCGACTCGCGCTCCGCCGGCTCGAACAGCGTTTCCGGGTTCAGGTTGGCCGGGTAGCGCTTGACGTTGGCGATGCCGCCGGTCTTCAGCAGGCTTTCCGCGATGGCCTCGGCGCGCAGGCCTGCTTGCGGCGTCTCGGTGTAGTTGACGATCGGCAGTATCGCCACCGACTCGCCGGCCGGCAGCGCGGGTGCGCGACCAATATCGGTCACCGCGCATCCGGCCAGCCACAGCGCTGCGCCCAGCGCACCGCACCAGCCCAGCAGTCGTGCTGCGCGGTTCTGCTTCGTGCTAGTTTTTTCCATGACTCTCTCCCCTTCTCGATTGCATACAGTGAACCGGCACGCTCGCGTGCCCGCCCGGATTAAAAAAGCCATCTGTATCGAATACCCACTTCGGTCAGCGGCGTGCCGCCATTGCGCGCCGCGGTTTCGTGCTGCACATACATGGACAGGTGGTCGTTGCCGAACACCTTGCCGGCCACGCCCAGTTGCGCCCGGAAGTTCTGCGCGGCGCGGGTGTCGTGCAGCAGGCCGATTTCGGCAAACGGCCGCCACTTGTGCGTGTAGTCGTCGATCAGCTCGGTGCCGAAGCCGAAGGTCACGCCAGCCTGCGTAAAGCCCTGGGGCATGTAGAACCCCGGCGTGGCTTCATCGTCAGCGGGCACCAGCGTGGCGAGCTTGCTGCTGAGCGTGCCGCCGCGCGCGTTGTAGGTAGCATGGGTGCCGACCAGGCGCACCGTGTAGTCCGGGTAAGCGGTACGGATGCGGTAGCCAAGCTCCAGGTCATACACCAGGCCATGGCCCAGCTGCGAGCCGTCCTGGCCGCGGAAGCGGTCGTACTCGATGCGAGCGCCGGCGAATTCGCGCAGGCTGAAGTTGTAGGTCGCGCCCAGGCCGAGCACATCCTTGACGCCGCCGACCCGCAGCGCCGCCGATTCGTCGGCGCTCTGGTTGATGCCGGCCAGCGTGGTGAAACTCAACCGGCTGCTCTCGCGCCACTCGCCGGTGAAGCGCGCGGTGGTCACGCTATCCAGGCCGTCGCGCCGGCCCACGCCGAGGCGCCAGCGCAGGTGCTGGTCGCGGTAGCCGAGCGACAGCTCGCCACGCTTGTCGATTGAGGGCACGCCGGTCAGCTGGGTCTGGTCCACGCTGTGCTGGGTGCGCCAGGCGCCGCGCAGGTTGAGGTCGTAGCCATCCCACAGGCGCACGCCGCCAGCCAGGCTGTAGTCGAAATAGCTCAGCGGGCTCTGGCGCTGGTACGTCACGCGCGGCTCGATGGCTTGCGCATTGAACAGCAGCGTGTCCTGCAGGGTTTCCTGCAGACTGTCGTCGGTGCGGATGGTCTCCTGCGTCTCAAACGCCAGCGTCTGCGCGGCGCCGAGCCGGTCAAGCTGCACGTTGGCTTCGATCTGGTTGTCCACCGGAATGCGGCCGGCCTGGCGCTCCAGCACGCGGTCGAGCGCAGCCAGGTCCTGGTTGGCCAGCGCCAGCGTGATCTCGGCATAAGCCGGGCGCAGCAACTGGCGGGCATATTGACGCGCCAGCCAGGCACGCGCCAGTTCGTTGGATTCATTCGACAGGGCCCAGGCCAGCGCCACTTCCTTGGCGGCGGAGGAAACCACGGCCTGCTGGCGCACTTCGCGCTGCACCACACCAGGCGTCGTCTTCGGATCGAGCGGCGGCAGTCCGGGGATCTCACCCAGCCGCGAGGCCGGATTGGCGGGACCGGTCCAGTTGGCGGCATTGCTGCCGGCCATCACGGTGCGGTCGCCGCGCAGCATCTCGATCACCAGGCGCCGCGACACATCGCCCGAGGCAAAGATCTGCCCGAGCGCCACGGTCTGGCGGCGCAGCTCGGCCGGGGCGGGGCCGCCCTGCGGGTCTTCTTCTTCCGCGGCCGGATCCATGCTGCGGGGATCCGAGGCGCGGCGCCCGGCCGCGGGCGGGTCCTTGTGCAGGTCGACCCAGGCCTGGCGGCGCAGGCGCCAGCCGGTGCTGGTCTGGCCGATGGCATCGTAGGCATCGGCGGCCAGGCCCAGCCAGAGCGGATCGGCGTTCTTGCCGTCGGCCATCTTGCGCAGGTAATGCAGCGCGGTGCGGCCGTCCTGGAAGCGCATGCTGCCGGCGGCAAAGGCGCCCCACAGGTCGGGGTTGCCCTCGGCCTCGCCCTTCAGGCGCAGCATCATGGCGCGCACTTCGGTATCCGAGCCGAGATCGACCAAGGCCCACATCAGCGCGGCCTGCGTCTCGCTGCCGGCGTCGGGCAGCGTGGCAGCGCGGCGCAGGTCGGCGAGCGCCAGCTCGCGCTCGCCACGGGCGCGCTGGTATTCGGCACGCATGGCCAGGAAGCGGCTGGACTGCTCGGCCTGCTTCAACTGGGCAGGGGTCATGCCCTGCAGAAACGTGGCAACGCGGCCGTAAGCACGCGCGCGGGTGTAGTAATTGATGGCGAGCTCGAGCGACACGAGCTTGCCGCCCTTGCGCCAGCTGGCCTCGGCAATGCGCCCGGCGTCGATGGGCGAGCTGTCGTAGAAGTCCATCAGGTTCGAGAAATCCGATTCCTCGGTATCGCGCACTTCGGCCAGGCAGTCATTGCGGCCGGCGCCGGGAGGCATGGCCATGCAGTGGTCGTCATGCGTCTCGGCCATGGCCAGCATCAGTTGCCGGTAGCCTTGCTCGAGCAGGTCGCCGCGCTGGTTCAGGCGCGCCAGCTCGGTCAGGGTGCGCCAGAACTCGATGTCGGTGGAGCGCGCGGTGCGCATGGACGGCACCATGGCCTGCAAGGCCTCGGCCAGCTTGCCGCGCACATAGAGCAGATTGGCCTGCTTGAGCGCGTACTGCGGGCGCGGGCCAAAGCGCTGCTGCAATTCGGTGTAGAGCTCGAAGGCGCGGGCATCCTTGCCGGCGCGCTCGGCCAGCTCCGCCTGGCGCTCCATGACCGGGCGCGCGTTCGGGCCGCGGCTCAGGCTTTGCAGGAAGGCCAGGCCTTCCTCGGGCTCGCCCATCCGTTCGTAGGTGGCGACCACCTGGTCGACGGTGGCGAGATCGCCGGTGCCGGCGCGGTGGCGCAGCGCGGCCAGGTAGGCACGGTCGTCGTTCAAGCCGGGAGCCAGGCGCAGCACGGCCTTCCAGGCGGTCTCGTCATTGCTGGCCTGGGCATATTCGAGCCAGCTCTTGAGCGCTACCGTGGGCTGGCGATTCCACTCAGCGACCTGGGCCAGGCGTTCGCGCCAGCGCGCCGCGCCGGGCTGGCGCCGCACCGCGGTCTCGGCGACGCGCTGAGCGTCGTCGAGCTTGCCGGCGGCCAGGAATACCTGGAACGCGAGCTCGTAATCGTCGGCATTGAAGGCGCGCTCGGCCGCGGTCGGGGCGCCGGAGGCCGCGGCAGCGGGCGTACCGGCGCCAGCAGTATCCGCCACGCGGCGCAGGTGCGGCATCGCGGCGTCGCCCATGGCGCGGCGCAAGGCCAGGCCACGCGGGCCGTCAAGGAAGATCACGCCCTGCGCGGCCCATGGCTGGGTGGCCGCTACGCGGCGCACTTCGGCCCGTTGCAGCGATGCGCCCTCGGGCGCGGGCTGCAGGCTCGGCGGCAGGCGCAGCAGCCGCTGCACATAGCGCGCGGCCTGCTCGGGGCGGTTGGCGGCCAGCGCCAGCTTGGTCAGGTAACGCAGGACTTCCGCGCTCTCCAGCAGCTTGCCGCCGTGCTGCTCGGCCTGGGCCAGCGCCTTGTCGAGCTCGTTGCCGGACTGCAGCGTCTTGAGCGCGGCCAGGTAGAGGCGGCGCTGCTCGGCCGGATCGGTGGCGCGGGACTGCGCGGCAAACAGCGCGTCGGCCGCCTGCTGGTAGTCGCCGCCTGCGAGCGCCGCTGACGCAGCCTGTGCATTCCAGAGCTCCGCGCGAGCAGGGTCGCTCTTGGCCAGCGCACGGTAGAACGCCTGTGCCGGCTTGAGCGCGTTGATCGAGCGCGCGGTGGTGGCCAGCTCTTCCAGGTCGGCGCGGCCCCACTTCATGGCCGCGGCCTGGTCGAGCATCCCGCCGAGCTTCTCGACGTACTGCTTGCGCTCCGGGGTGTCCGGCAGCGCGGCAAACGCGCGCTGCTGCGTGATCTCGATGCGGGTACGCAGGATCTGGTTAGGCAGATCGGCGTCGGCGGCATTGGCGTTGGTGTTGCGCACCGGCCCTTGCCGGCTGGCCGCGGAACTGGCCGCAGAACTGGCCGCATAACGCGCCTCCAGCCGGGACAGCATGGCTTCGGCCTCATCCAGCCGGCCCGTGCGCGCGTATTGCTCGGCCAGCACCGCCATGAAGCCGCTGTCGTCGGGCGTGGCCCGCCACCAGGCTTCCAGGTAGGCCATGCTGAGGCCGTCCACTGCCCGGCCTTCGCCCAGCAGGCGTTCGCGCAAGGTTTCGCGCGGGAACATCAGCGCCAGGCCGATCCCCACCATGGCGGTGAAGGTCAGCACGAACGCTGGCGGCAGGAGCCGCTCGCGCTCAGGCGGCGCAGGTGATTTCGACGCTTTGCTTGGCATTGTTGGGATTGGGAACGGGGGTGGTATCGAAACGCAGCGTGCCGCGCTCCTGCACGCCCTGCACGGGCTTGCCATCGATGGCAATCCGGCAACGGTCCGCGCCTGCGAGGCGGAAAAATGGCTTGAAGTAGCCGCTGAAGTCAAAACGGATGCGCTGTGCGCTGCCCTGTCCGGTGCGCTGCCAGTTGCGCACGAAGCCGCTGGCCTCGGCGATCTCGGGGCCGGCAGGAGCCGCGGCGTTCGGTGCGTTCGGCGCACGCATCACGATGCGCGAGGCGCCATCGGCCAGGTGCACGTAGACGCCACCGCCGGGCGCCGGCGAGGTGCCGGTGACGCGTTGCGAGCCGGCCACGTCGGGCACGTCCGCGCCCGTCCAGCGCACATTGCGCAGGTTGGCGTCGCCGCGCACGATCCAGGAGGCCGGCTGCCCGGCGTCGCCGCCCAGCTCGCGCGCCACCGCCATGCCTTGCCAATCGATCACCTTGCGCACGTAGTCGGTGGCATGCACCGGCATCAGCGGCTGGCTCAGCACGTAGTCATAGACCTTGCGCAGCGCCTTGAGCGAGGCAGCCTTGGTGCCGGAGTAGTTGTGATAGTAGATGTTGACCGACTTGAAGCGATACGGCCGGTCGGTCAGCTCAAAGGTCTCGATCACGCGCTCGAAGCCGTAGTAGGGGCCATGCCAGAGATTCGTGTAGACGTTCTCGTTCTGGTTGGGCGCGAAGATCTGGAAGGTACCGTCGGCCTTGTTCACGCCGATCGGCGAGATCGCGGTCCAGGTCGGGTTGCTGCGCGTGATCAGCGTATCGCCGCCGTTCATGTTGAGCACGCCGGCCTGGTCGGTCAGCTTGATGGCTTCGGCGGGCGGCTGGCAGTCCCCTGACCACAGCAGCATGCTGACCGGCTTGCCAGGGGGCGCCAGGGTACGGTTGATATAGTCGATCGAGCCGCCGATCTCGCGCTTGAGGTCCATCGTGTAGCCGGGAATCGCCAGGTGGAAATCGTCGTCGCCTTCGGTGGCATTCTCCGAGTGCGAGCCGCCGGGCACCGTGCGGCTCCACTCGAAGGGATGCGAGAAGGTGTGGCTCGCCACCTCGACATAGGGCTGCGCAAAGATCCTGCGGGCGATCGGCTCGAGCTGCGCGGTCAGCTTGGGATACATGCCGTCGCTGGCCACCTCGCCCTGGATGATCGACATCGTCATCGGCAGGCGATAGCGGTCCCAGATCTCGCGGAACAAGACTTCACCGGAAAAGCCGCCGCCGGGAATCTCGGCACGCGAGGCAAAGCCGTCGCCGTCCACGTGCACGGTCAGCAGGCGGCGTCCGTTTTCGGTGGTGACGTCCGGCACCGGCATGGTCGGCAGGCGCAGCGCCTCGCGCAGGAAGGACAGCGGCTGCACCACCCAGCGGTCCTGGTCGTTGGCGCTTTGCCGCACCGCGTAGGGCCCAAGCACGTAGCCGCCCCAGGGGGTGATCGCGGCCGCGTCGTAGGTCAGCGTGCCCGAGTGCAGGCGCAGCAGGGAGCGAAAGCCCGGGCCATCGCCCACCTGTACCGGCGCTGCCTGCGTGCGGTCCGGCGCCACCGGCATCTCGAAGCCCATCATCGGGTCCTTCGACACCACGTCCGCCTTGACGCCGACCTTGCCCTTGACCGAATTGAGCTGCAGGCTCGATGCCAGCGCTCCGTTCATGCGCGCGCCGAAATCGTTCAGGAACACCACCGGCACGCCCTGGTCGATATTGCGCTGCACCCAGCTGAAGAAACGCCCGGGCTGGTCGCGCACGTTGCCAGCCATCCAGATCACCACGCCGGCGTAGCGGTCCGGGCCGATCTCTGGCAGCGGCTGGCTGGCTTCGGCAAAGTCCACGCGATAGCCCAGGTAGTTCAGCGGCATGGAGACG
Source organism: Cupriavidus sp. CuC1 (assembly GCF_044627735.1). Lineage (NCBI taxonomy): Bacteria > Pseudomonadati > Pseudomonadota > Betaproteobacteria > Burkholderiales > Burkholderiaceae > Cupriavidus > Cupriavidus sp. CuC1. The sequence goes on from NZ_JBIUHC010000136.1 coordinate 18,790, forward strand.
AAGCGCACGCCGGCGGAGTCGTCGATCGACACGCCCGGCTCGCGGTCCTGCACCACCAGCACCCGGCGCGGCATGACCTCGATGTTGCCGATGCCAACCGTCTGCAGGCCGGGGTCGGCGACGTAAGGGATGATGTCCAGCGCACGGATCCGCGCGGCGGTGTCGCGCGCGCACTTGCGCTCGGCGGGCGGGCAGTAATCGATCGAGATGACCGGCAGGCGGTACTGCTCGCGGATCGTGCGGGCCTGGCCGAGCAGCCAGTTGCGATCGGCCTCGCTCACTTCGGTGTAGCGCTTGCCGCCCTGGTCCCAGCCGCGGTACAGCGATTCGAACGCAACCGCGTAGGCCATCTGGTTGACCTGCGGCAGGATCTCGAAACCACGGTTGAAGATCAGCTTGGCCTCTGGATAGCGCGCCTTGATGGCACGGATCACAGCCACCATGCCAGCCTCCTGGCGGGCGCGCTCGGCGTCCGTCTTGGCTTTGAGCTGGTAGGAATCGAGCGTGTCGAGGAAGAAGCCACGAAAGCCGCGCTGCCACAGCGGGGCGATGACCTTATCCACGTAGAAGGCGGGCCAGCCCTCGGCCGCCTGGTCGACCAAGCGGGCGCCCCAGGCATCGTTATTGCCGATCAGCCAGGCCTTGGGAATATCTTTCAGGTAGGAACGCGACGGTGCGACCTCGCCAATGCTGACGTAGGAAAACCATTGCGTATTGGGCGTGGCGGCGGTGTGCGGATCGAAGCCGCTATCGGGCTCGACCACGGCGATATCGAACGCCTGCAGGGAGTCCACCGGCGGCTTGCTGCCGTAGTGGAAGGCAATGTTCGGGGTGCGAGAGCCTGCGGTAGCCAGTGTCTGTGCCTGCGCCTGCGCCGGACACAGCCAGGCTGCAAACACGGCCAGCAGTGCGCCAAGCCAGGCTCTCATCATCGGCGTGCCCGGGCTTGCTTGACGCAGGCCTGCCACGCGGCGCATGACGCCGTCCAATCGCAACAAACTCACTTGTTGACCCCTATTTTCTTGATATTTTTATATCCCGCCCCGGAAGAGCTCGCTTGTGCTTGCCGCCAACACGCTGGTCGCGCTTGGTGCCGCCATGCGATGCATTCCGGGTATGGCTGTTCCCATCCACGTCTTCCTGCGCTACCCGACATGTCAGGCAGTCCCCCGCAGGCCAAGCTCAAAGTGCATATCTAAGCACTATGAGCGAGAATTCTGAGGCATGTGGGCAATCGTGCATATAGGCATTTAGGACTAGGGAATATGCACTAGTGCAAATGCATGCCGGTGTCACAATGCCTGGCTAGCACCAATTCCCGGGTTTCGATCGCGCGAAGGCCCGCTGATGGAACCCGCCGCACCTGGCCGCGCCAGGTGTTTCAGTGCCGGGCAAGCTGATTGTTGTCTCGGTACTTTCTACATTTTTGTCGTTTTCTTCATCGACAAAGTATCACAGCGCGTGGCGCAAACTCGACGCTGTTGCGACCCGAGGGTACGAAAACAAGGAATCGCGCGATGGCCAGGGCCGGAATACAACGGTCCGCGGCGACCAGCGCCGCAAAATGAATAGTAGATCACGCGCCTCGGACCCAATGTCAACAATTGTCACGCATGGCGGTTACGGGGCAATTCCAGCGCTGCGCTGTGTAGAATTTTTTCAAACAAAAAAACATCTTCACCTCGGCACGAATGGACCGGACAAGCTCCGGCCATACGCCGCATTCGGGAATGTCGCAGGCCACGAGCTGGCTCACGCACGGGCTCCACGCAATACGCAATACGCGCGCGAACCCACCTTCGAAGGCAAACTCCTGCGCAGCGATGCTGCGCCGAACTCGATGGGGATCTCATGCAGTCAGATGCGGGCACTGCCGTGATGGCACTGCTTGTCCTGTTCACCGCCACGCAAATCATCCTCGCGGCCCTGATGCTGGCTTTGCGCCAAAGCGCCGTGGGCCGCGCTTGGGGCGCCGGCCAGGTGCTGGCCTGCGCGGCTGGCCTGTTGGTGATCGACGCGCTCGGTGGGCCAGCCTGGTTCCTGCTGGTGGCGCCTGCCCTGGGCGTGGCCGCCCAGTTGCTGATCCATCGCGGCATATCGCTGACCGGTGACCGCCCTTCGGCACCCGCGCCGCTCACTGCCGGCGTGCTTGCCATCTCTGCCGTGCTGGCCGCCGCCGCGCTGGGCAGCGGCAGCCGCCTGGCCGAAGTCACCGGCTACGTGGTGGCCGCCATCACCGCCGGCTTCACCCTGGCCTGCCTGCTGCGGCGCCCGCTTGCGCTGACCCGCCACAGCCGTCCGCTGGTGCTGGCCGCGTGCGGCCTGCAACTGCTGGCGCAATGCTGCGGCCTGTATGCGGTGCTGGAAGCCGGCGCCCCGGTGCCGGCCCTGAGTGCCGATGCCTTGCTCCAGCTGCGCCTGCTGCCCGCCTTTGTGGCGATCCTCGCCGGCCTGGCGGGCTTCACGCTGATGACCATGGAAGCCCTGCTGGCCGAGCAGGAGAAGCAGGCACGCCTCGATGCATTGACGGGGCTGCTGAACCGCGGCGCCATGGATGGCGCGGCGAAGGTGCTGGCCGCCGAATTCAACCGCCACGGCCATCCGCTGAGCTGCCTGGTGATCGACATCGATCGGTTCAAGCGCATCAACGACAGCAGCGGCCACCGCGCCGGCGACCGCATCCTGCAGCAGATCGGCCGCGTCCTGAAGGAAACGCACCGCGGCGCGGACCTCGCGGGCCGCTACGGCGGTGAGGAGTTCTGCGTGCTTTGCCCCCATACCACCGAAGCCGATGCCATCCTGCTGGCCAACCGCATCCTGCGTGGCATCCGCGCCATCGCATTGCCCCACGAGCTTGGCGGGTTCGCCAGCGCCAGTATCGGCGTGGCGCAGATCCGCGAGCGCGAGGAGGGTGGGTCGGCAAGCTGGGACAAGCTGTTTGGCAGCGCGGACCGCGCCTTGTATGAAGCCAAGCGGCGTGGCCGGGGCCGGGTCGTGCTCGCCTCCGAACTGGAAGCGCTGCCGGCGCATGCGCTCTGCCTGAGCGCGCGCGCCGAGGCCTGCCACTAAGCGCCGGCGCTCGCCAATATGACGGGGAAATCGCATTGTCGATGCGCCGCCCGTTAGAATCCTCCAACGCATGCCTGTCCGGACCCGTTTGCAAGTCCGGTTCGAAACCATTCCTGGAGATCCTAAATGAAGGCCGACAACATCCTGCAAACCATTGGCAACACACCCCATATCCGTGTTCAGCGGCTCTTTGGCGATAGCCATCAGGTCTGGATCAAGTCCGAGCGCGCCAACCCGGGAGGCTCCATCAAGGACCGTATCGCGCTGTCGATGGTCGAGGCAGCCGAGCAATCCGGCGTGCTCAAGCCGGGTGGCACCATCATCGAGCCCACCTCGGGCAATACCGGGATCGGCCTGGCCATGGTGGCGGCGGTCAAGGGCTACAAGCTGGTGCTGGTGATGCCGGACAGCATGTCGGTGGAGCGCCGCCGCCTGATGCTGGCCTACGGCGCCAGTTTCGACCTGACCCCGCGCGAGATGGGCATGAAGGGCGCCATTGCTCGCGCCGAGGAACTGGTGGCGGCCACGCCGGGCGCCTGGATGCCGCAGCAGTTCGAGAATCCCGCCAATATCGACGCCCACGTCAACACCACCGCGCTGGAAATCCTGGCGGACTTCCCGCAGGGCATCGACGCGCTGATCACCGGCGTGGGCACGGGCGGGCATATCACCGGCTGCGCCCGCGTGCTCAAGCAAAAGTGGCCCGCGCTGAAGGTCTATGCCGTCGAGCCCGTGGCCTCGCCGGTCATTTCCGGCGGTGCGCCCGCGCCGCACCCGATCCAGGGCATTGGCGCCGGCTTCATCCCCCGCAACCTGGATACCGCCCTGCTCGATGGCGTGATCCAGGTCGACGCCGAACCGGCACGCGAAATGGCGCGCCGCGCCGCGCGCGAGGAGGGCATGCTGGTGGGCATTTCGTCGGGCGCCACCCTGGCCGCGATCGCGCGGAAGCTGCCGGACCTGCCGGCCGGCGCCACCGTGCTGGGCTTCAACTACGACACCGGCGAGCGCTATCTCACCGTGGAAGGCTTCCTGCCCGCCTGAGGACACGCAGCATTGCTGGATTCTCTTCGGGCAGCGGGGCGCGCGGTGAACCATACTGGAGATTGACGGGCGGCAAGCGCGGGCAAGCGCGGGTCGCCGAATTTGCCGATATGACGCGCCCGCGGCCCGTCCGCCCCGCGCGGCAGGGCTTGCTACGGCGTTGATACACAAGCTTTGACACAAGGAGAAGGAGCTGAGATGACCATCCCGAGTTATGAAGTCGCCCGACTGGCGTCCCTGGCGGTGCGGCTTGCGCTATCGTCCGGCCTGTCGCACGAAGAGATGCAGGCTGCGCTCAGCCTCGCGGCCACCATGATCGAGCAGGACGAAGGCGCAACGCCCGAAAGCACGGCGGCGGCAAAGGTGCCGCACGCCAAGGTGACACGAACGATCCACTGAAGGCGCGCAGCGCGCCCCCTCAATCCAGCAAACCCGCCCAATACAGCTCCGCCGCCGCCAGCACCGCCCGCATCTGGGTGGTGTGCGCCAGGCGGAACGCGTCGCCATACACCGTCTGGTCCGGGAATTCGGTGACCAGCGTGAACGGCACGGTTGACCGGGAATCTTCGAAGATCATGCAGGGAATGCCGTTTAGCACCGGAAACGGCACCTCACCGGCGTGGCTGCCCCAGGTCGCCAGCTGGCGGGCATTGAACGCGGCCAGTTCCGGCGAAGCCGCCAGTTGCGCGGTCAGCGCCTGCATGAAAGCCATGCCATCGCGCCCGGCGTGGTGGCGCAGGATCAGGAAAAAGCCCTTGGGAATGGTCCAGGTCTCGAAGCCCGGCGGCACGTAGCCGGTGAGCGGCCGCGTCCATTCGTGGGCGGGGTATCCGTGCAGGCTCATGTGCAACCCGGCGCCGGTGCGCTCGATGGCTTCCAGCCGGGCCGCTTTCTCCATGAAGGGCGGCGCCGTGCGTGCCTCCAGGTCGTCGCCCAATGCGGTGTAGCGCGCGGCATGCGACATATGGCGCGGATTGTCCTCGCGCAACTGCACATGCAAGGCCGCGCCGTCCGGGTTCTCCAAGGCGATCAGGGCAAAGTGCGCCTGCGCACGCTCCTTGAGCGCCTGCGCAGCGCGCAGCGCCCCCACTACGCCGGACGTTTCGTTGGCATGCTGACCGCCGGAAATCACCAGCCCGGGCAGCGAGCCTTCGATGTAGGTGCCGTGGACCACGCGCCCCTGCGTGGAAAGCACCCTGAAGCGCTTGCCGCCCAGGGCATGCATCTCGACGGCCGCCTCCTCCGGCGTCAGGGGCTGCGCGAGCCCGGCAAGCGCACTCGATGACAAAGGGGCCGCAGCCACGCCGGCCGGCGTCGCAGCCGCGACGCGAGGGTGCGGCAGCAATTCCACCCGCACCCGCGTGGCGCCATCCGCGTGGCGCACGTCTGGCACGATCTGGCCGGGCTGCAAGGTGCGATCGCCGCGCGGCAAGCCGGCGCGATCCTGGAAAAACTCCAAAATGGAGAAATACAAGTCCTCGTGCAGGGCCTCGCGCGTACTGATGCATTCGTCCTGGTAGGACAGCCGGCGCTCGATGCCGCCCGTGTCGATGGCGATGCGCAGCACATCGAAATACGGTCCCTGCCGGCCCCAGGCATGGCCGCGGATCGCATCCATGGCCGCGGCGAATGCCAGTTCGTACTCGGTGGCGAGCGGGCCGTCCTCCAGCACGGCGCCATCGCGCCACAGGCGTAGCCACCCGCACGGCGCGCCCGAGGCCGCGAGCGGCACGAATACGCGATGGACAATGCCGTCCAGCTCGACGACATAGTGGCCTTCGTCGTCTCCTTCGCTCAGGCGAAGGCTGCCTTGCGGCAGCATGCCGGCGAGCGGATAGGCTTCCAGCCGGAAGCGCTGCGACTGCCCCGCCGTTGTTGCCGCGGGCAGGCGCACGGAGATTTCGCCCGCGGCGGCGAGGCGGCCGCCATCGTGTTCCAGCGCCAACGCATCGAGGAAGAAGTGCAGCAGCGGCTTGTAAGCGCTGTGGATCGCCGCCTGCACGCCAGCGGCGGCAAGCCGCCGCTCGGCCGCGCGACGCGTTGCGACGTCTTCGAACACCCAGGCTTGCACGCGTACGCCGGGCATCGCCGCAACGCGCTCAATCAGGGTATCCAGTGTGCACGCAATGGAGGTATCGAGCAGGATCGTCATGGCTGGCGTTGGCGCCGCGCGCGGCGGGCTGGGTGTCGGATCCAGCATTATAGGCAGGCTCCCGATTGCCCGTGCGCACCCCTCCGGCCGTCTTGCAAGGCGCCCCCCCGGGCGCGGGCCTCGCGCATTCCAGCAGCTCGTCCAGGCGGCAACGGCGTTCGCTCTCGCTGCCTTCCGCAACGGCGTGCTCCGCGTCCCTGAACAATAGGCAGGCTTCGGCCAGCACGCGCTGTTGCAGGGCGGTCTCCAGCAAGACCAGGCGCGGCCGGGTGCGCGGGGAGGCCGCCGCCACGTCGACCGCAAGGCAGTGGCCGTGCCGGGCCCGCAGCGGATCGAGCCAGAGCATCTCGTTGCGCTCCAGCCCGAACGCCTGCGCCAGCCGCACGCGCATGCCCATGAGCCGCAAGGCACCGCTCAGGGGCGCGCGCATGACGTGGCGCGCGGGCCGGTCCCACTGGCGCTGCGCGGCGGGGCGGGCAGGCTCGATCAGCGTGCGCAGTAACTCGGCGGCCGCCGCCACGCCATTGCGCCCGCTCAGCCATAGCCACGCGCTGGCCTCCAGCCGGCTGGCCAGATCGGCGCCGCGCTTGCGCCACAGGCGCCGTCCGAGCTGGTACTGGGCCTCGGCGTGCCCCAGCGCTGCTGCCCTGCCCAGCGCCTCGTCCGCAAGGCGCACGTCATAGCGAGTGAAATGGCGGTTGCGATAGAGGCAGGCCAGCGCAAAGCATGCCCCGGCATGGCCTTGCGCGGCGGCGCACGACAACCAGCGCTGCGCCCCGGTATGGCTGGGCTTGCCCACGCGGCTCGCGGCGTCCAGCGCGCGAGCCTGGCGATCCAGCTGGCCATGCCAGAGCCCAAGCCGGAATTGCGCCTCGGCCAAACCGGCGCGCGCCGCGCGCTCAAGCAATTCGCGGCCGCGCCGGATCACGTCCGGATGCCGCTCGGCATGGTTGAGCAGTGCGTCGGCTTGCTCAAGCAGCCCGGATGAATCGGTTGGTTCGGGATCCGCCGCGCAGGCATGGATGGACGCGGCTGGCCGGCCAGCGGCCAATCGCGCCAGCCGCGCCAGTTCGTCGGCATTCGTCAGCCCGGCGGGCTGCGCGCGCAGCCAGAGCAGCAGCCGGAAAGCCGCATCGGCGTGGCCGCCATCGGCGAGTTCGCGCAGCCATGCCACCGCCAGCGCGCGATCGGCCTGCGGCCTGGCATCCGGGGCGAGCGCCCATTGCGCATAGCGCCAGCGCGCCACGAGCGAGCCGGCCGCGCCGCCTTGCGCGTAGCAGGCCAGCACCAGGTCGGCTTGCGTCGAACGGCGCGCCACCTCCAGCGCAATGCCTTCCCAGATCATCTGCCGCACCGAGGACGCCCCGCCGTGCGCGGCACGTGCCAGCCAGAACAGGGCGCTGTGCTGGTTCGCGGCGGCACCGTCATGCCCGTGCAGATAGGCCTTGCCAAGCGAGATCTGCGCGGCAACGTCGCCGCATCGGGCCCGCTGCATGGCGGCGAGGAATGGGCGAGACGCCATGGCGGTGCATGCCTCCTGCAGGTTGAGCGAGGCCAGGTGCCCGGCCCGGGGAATGAGAGAGGGAAGCCGCCGTACAGGGTGATCGATGCGTTTGCTGGCTGGCAATGCGTGTGCTGCCGTGCGGATTCGGCCGATGTTATGGCAATCGCCGATTCTCAATCTCTTTACTCAACTTTAGACATTCAGGCCCGCTCAACGAGCGGGTTGGAAACGGATTCAAGAAATCGAAAAATGCTTG
>NZ_JBIUHC010000137.1:0-26811 GCF_044627735.1 Cupriavidus sp. CuC1
TGTCTGAATGGCGGGAGATCTGTCCATCATCCCTCAGTTCCGAAGCTACCAGTAAAACCACGGGACTTGGGGGCCTGAACTGAATGGTGGGGATAGGGTATTGTGGGAGTTAGGGAGGAAAATAGAGAGTTGGAGAGACACAGAGAAAGCGAAAAGTGGAAAGAAAGGCAGTGAAAACGAGGGAAAGCAGAGGCGGCGGCGGCGGCGGCCGGAGCGGCGGCAGCGGCAGGCGCCGGTGCGGCGGCGGCAGGAGCGACGGCGCCAGCGGTGGCTTCGGTGTCGATCTTGGCGATCACTTCGTCGGCAACCACGGTGTCGCCGTCGTTGCGGATGATCTGCGACAGCACGCCAGCCGACGGGGCCGGCACTTCGAGCACGACTTTGTCGGTCTCGATTTCAATCAGGATTTCGTCTTGGGCAACAGCTTCGCCCGGCTTCTTCTTCCAGTTCAGCATGGTTGCTTCGGCAACCGATTCAGAGAGTTGCGGAACCTTGACGTCAACAATAGCCATGGTTAGGTATTTCCTCGATGTATTCGTATGTGCTTCAGGCAGCGGCAAAAAGCATGGCGGTGCGCGCTCTTCGCGCGCGCCGCCATGCTGGCCACGATCATTTGGTCAGGACAAAGCCCTTGAGCTTGGAGAACGCCGCATCCAGCAGCGCCTTTTGTTGCTCGTTGTGCTTGGCGTAGTAGCCCACAGCCGGCGATGCCGAGGCGGGACGACCCGCGTAACCGAGCTTCTGGCCTTCCGCCATGTTCTCCATGATGAAGTGCTGGACGAAGAACCAGGCACCCTGGTTCTGCGGCTCGTCCTGGCACCACACGATTTCGTTGGCGTTCGGGTACTTCTTCAGCTCGGCTGCCACTGCCTTGTGCGGGAACGGATACAGCTGTTCCATGCGGATGACGGCCGTGTCGGCAGCGCCGCGTTCCTTGCGGGTGTTGACCAGGTCGTAGTAGACCTTGCCCGAGCACATGATCACGCGCTTGACCTTGCTGGCGTTCAGTTCTTCGTGATCGGGGATGACCGTCTCAAAGTGACCCTTGGCCAGGTCGGACAGCGGCGAGACCGCGTCCTTGTTACGCAGCAGCGACTTCGGCGTCATGATCACCAGCGGCTTGCGGAACAGACGGATCATCTGGCGACGCAGCAGGTGGAAGATCTGGGCCGGGGTGGTCGGCTGGCAGACTTGCATGTTGTGGTCCGCGCACAGCTGCAGGAAGCGCTCGATGCGCGCCGAGCTGTGTTCCGGACCCTGGCCTTCATAGCCGTGCGGCAGCATCAGGGTCAGGCCCGAGGCGCGGCCCCACTTCACTTCGCCGGAGGAGATGAACTGGTCGATCACCACCTGGGCGCCGTTGACGAAGTCGCCGAACTGGGCTTCCCAGATCACGAGCGCGTTCGGCTCAGCGGTGGAGAAGCCGTATTCGAAGCCGAGCACGGCCTCTTCCGACAGCACCGAGTCGATCACCGTGAACGGTGCCTGGTTCTCGGACACGTTCTGCAGGGGCACGTAGCTGCCTGCATCCCAGCGCTCGCGGTTCTGGTCGTGCAGCACCGAGTGGCGGTGGGTAAAGGTGCCACGCCCGGCGTCCTGGCCGGTGATGCGCACCGGGTAGCCCGAAGCCACCAGCGAGGCGAAGGCCAGATGCTCGCCCATGCCCCAGTCCAGCGGCTGGTCGCCGCGGCCCATGTTGGCGCGATCCTTCACCACCTTCTCGACCAGCGGGTGCAGCTTGAGGTGTTCGGGGATGGTGGTGATGCGTTCGGCCAGGCGCTTGAGCTCGGTCACCGGCACGGCGGTGTCGGCGGCGTCGGTCCACTTGCGGTTCAGGAACGGCATCCAGTCCACGGCGAACTTGTTCTTGAAGTTCGACAGGACGGGGTCGACCGTGTGCTTGCCCGCGTCCATCGCGGCACGGTACTCCTTGACCAGCTGGTCGCCGAAGTCGGCCGGCACCAGGTTCTGCGCGACCAGCTTGTCAACGTACAGCTTGCGCGTGCCCGGGTGCTGGGCGATCTTCTTGTACATCAGCGGCTGGGTAACGGCCGGCGTGTCCTGCTCGTTGTGGCCCAGCTTGCGGAAGCAGATGATGTCGACCACGACATCCTTCTTGAACTCCATGCGGAAGTCCACGGCCAGCTGCATGGCGAACACCACGGCTTCGGGATCGTCGCCGTTGACGTGCAGCACCGGTGCCTCGATCATCTTGACGACGTCGGTGCAATACAGCGTGGAGCGCGAGTCGCGCGGGTCCGAAGTGGTGAAGCCGATCTGGTTGTTGATCACGATGTGCATCGTGCCGCCCGTGCCGTAGCCGCGGGTCTGTGCCAGGTTCAGCGTTTCCATCACCACGCCCTGGCCTGCGAATGCCGCGTCGCCGTGCACTTGCACGGGCAGCACTTCCGCATGGCCCGCGGGCTCGCCGCGGCGTTCCTGGCGGGCCTTGACCGAGCCTTCGACGACCGGGTTGACGATTTCCAGGTGGGACGGGTTGAAGGCGAGCGACAGGTGGACCGGGCCGCCTTCGGTGGAGACGTCGCTGGAGAAGCCCTTGTGGTACTTCACGTCGCCGGCCGGCAGGTCATCGACGTGCTTGCCTTCGAACTCGGCGAACAGGTCCGCCGGCATCTTGCCCAGCGTATTGACCAGCACGTTCAGGCGGCCGCGGTGGGCCATGCCGATCACGATTTCCTGCACGCCCTTGCTGCCGCTGTGCTGGATCAGCTCGTCCATGGCAGCGATGAAGCTCTCGCCGCCTTCCAGCGAGAAGCGCTTCTGGCCAACGTACTTGGTGTGGAGGAAGCGCTCCAGGCCTTCAGCCGCGGTCAGGCGGTCGAGGACGTGCTTCTTCTTCTCTAGAGTGAACACCGGCTTGGAACGCGTGGTTTCCAGGCGCTCTTGCCACCAGCGCTTTTGCGCCTGGTCGCTGATGTACATGAACTCGGCGCCGATGCTGCTGCAGTAGGTTTCGCGCAGGTTGTTGAGCAGCTCGCGCAGGCTCATCGATTCCTTGCCGAAATACGTATTGCTGGCGTTGAAGACGATATCGAGATCGCTTTCGGAGAAGCCGTAGAACGCGGGGTCGAGGTCCGGCAGCGGCGGACGTTCCTGGCGCTTGAGCGGATCCAGGTCTGCCCAGTGCGAACCGATGTTGCGGTAAGCGGCGATCAGCTGCGTGGCAGCGACGCGCTTGCGCCCCATATCGGAGTCGGCCGAGGCAACAATGGTCTTGATCGGGCCCGCCTTGGCACGCTCTGCGAACGAGGCGACGATGGGAGCGTGGGCGATATCGCGGGCGTTCGAGCCATCGACAGCCGGCACGTTCTGCATCGCGTCGAAGTACGCGCGCCAGTTATCGGGAACCGAGGAGGGATTTTCGAGGTAGGCCTCGTACAGCTCTTCTACATAGGGGGCATTGCCGCCGAAGAGGTACGAATTGCTCTGATACTGCTGCATCATGGGGCGCTCACTATTATCCGGGAATGCCGGAATAAAGCGGGTTCATCAACCTTCCGCGACACGGCTTGACCGGTTAGCGGATTGCAAACAACTCTTTCTGGACAACAACTGAAACACATTAAATGCATCATTATGCAAACGGCACCGCAACGGGTGCCGATCTGTTCAGTCGCCCTGAAAGGGTCAGTTGTGCGTGGAAGGACCTAAGTCTTCACTCGCATAAGAATAGCACGTTTGCCGCTTGAGCCGAGGGAATTTTGCCGTAAGCCGCGCGGGCCCATTCGCAGTGTTGCGAAGCGGCCAAGCCCCTTGCCGACGAGGATGATGAAGCCAGCCGGTCCGATAGCATGGAGCCGGAAACCAAAGGAGCGATCGGTGCACCTCTTGCCATACCCCCCGCGGGCCAGCGCCCGGCCCCGCCAATGATGCCCGTCCCCACCGCCGACGCCACGGCACCAGGAGCCGCTCCCGTCACATGGCGGGCCGACCTGGTGGCCGGGCTTGCCATCGCCGGGCTGTTGCTGCCCGAGGCCGTGGCCTATTCCGGCATTGCCGGGCTGCCGCCGCAAGCCGGCGTGATCGCGCTGTTCGCGGGCCTGCTGGTCTACGGCCTGCTTGGCAGCAGCCGCTTTGCCATCGTTTCGGCCACCTCGTCGTCCGCCGCGGTGCTGCTGGCGGCCACCACGGCTGTCAGCGACGGCGATGCCGGCGTGCGCGCCGCCCTCGGCGCGGCGGTCATGCTCCTCGCGGGAGGGCTGTTCCTGCTGGCCGCGGCGTTGCGCCTGGGGGCGATCTCCAACCTGATCGCCAAGCCCGTGCTACGCGGCTTTGCACTGGGGCTCGCGCTGACTATCGTGCTCAAGCAATGCCCGAAGGTCCTGGACATGCATCCGGCGCATGGCGACTTCCTGCGCCTGGCGTGGGAACTGCTCGCCGGCTGGCGCCAATGGAACCTGGCAGGCGCGGCGGTGGCACTGGTGGCGCTGACGCTGCTGCATCTGTTCGCGCGCTGGCGCGCCATGCCGGGCGCGCTGCTGGTCATCGCCGCCGGCATCGCGCTTGACCTCAGCGGCTGGACCCAGGCACATGGCGTGGCGGCCGTCGGCAATATCGCCTTGCAGTTCTCGGCGCCGCGCGTGCCGAGCCTGGCATCGGCCGACTGGATGCGGATGGGCGGACTGGCCGCCGCGCTGGCGCTGATCCTGTACGCCGAAAGCTACGGCTCGATCCGCACCTTCGCCATGCGCCACGGCGATATCGTCTCGCCCAACCGGGACCTGGCGGCACTAGGACTGGCCAACCTCGCCTCGGGCCTGTTCCAGGGCATGCCGGTAGGCGCGGGCTTTTCCGCTACGTCGGCCAACGAATCGGCCGGCGCGCAAAGCCGCCGCGCCGGGCTGATTGCCGGCGCCGTGGTATTCGCCGCAGTGTGCACCCTGCTCCCCTGGATCTCGCACACGCCTGAGCCGGTGCTCGCAGCTATCGTGATCCGCGCGGTTGGACACAGCCTCAACCCGGGCAGCCTCAAGCCTTATTTCGACTGGCGGCGCGACCGCGTGGTGGCGGTGACCGCCTTTGCCGGCGTGCTGTTGCTTGGCGTGCTGCATGGGCTGCTGCTGGCGATTGGGGTCAGCCTGGCGATGCTGCTGCAGCGCCTGTCCCGCCCGCAGGTGAGCTGGCTGGGGCGCTGGGCCGATAGTCACGACTTCGTCGACACGGCGCGCCATCCCGAGGCCACCGCGCCCGAGGGACTACTGATCGCGCGCCCGGAAGAGCCGTTGTTCTTCGGCAATATCGACAGCGTGCTGGGCACCGTGCGCCAGGCGCTGGCGCGCGAGCACCCCCGGTACGGCCTGGTGCTAAGCCTGGAAGAATCGTCCGACCTCGACGGCACCGTCCTTGAAGCCTTGGGCGAACTGGCGGTGTTCGCGAAGGCCCACGGCATGCCGCTGCGGCTCGCCCGGGTCAAGGACGAGGTGCGCGACCTACTGACGCATGCGCGCAACCCCGCCCTGCCAGAGGAAATGTGGCGCGGCTGGAGCGTGGACGACGCGGTGCGTGACGCGCTGGCACAACCGGCATGAAACCGCTTGAACCCACTTGCACCCACTTGCACCCGCTTGAACCCGCTTGAACACGCAACGCCGGGCCTGCCGGGCGTAATGGCCTGATTAATCCTGGCGCGGCGCGATCAGGTCGACCGCATCCGTGATCAGCGCATCCAGCCCCCAGCCGAGCAACTGCGCTGCCCGTGCAGGATCGTTGACGGTATAGCAGGCCACCTTGAAGCCGGCGGCATGCGCGGCCTGGATGATCTCCGCGCTGAGCTCGCGATGATTGGCATCGAGTGCCACGCAGTCCAGCCGGCGCAGCCGCTCCAGCCAGTCGGCCGGCAGCTTGTCCAGCAGCAGCGCCCGCGGCAGGCCCGGCGCAGCCTTGCGGGCCGCCTCCAGCGATTCCTCCGAGAACGACGACAGCAGCGGCGGCACGTCGCAGCCGGCCCACAATGCCTGCGCGTCGAGCGCCACCGCGGCGCCGGTACGCCATTCCGCACCCGGCACCGGCTTGATCTCGATATTCACCATGAAGCCGTTGGCGCGCGTGTAGCGGGCAATGGCCGCCAGCGTGGGCACCGGCTCGCCGGCATAGGCCGGGCTATGCCAGCTGCCCGCGTCCAGCATGGCGATCTCGCCCAGGGTCAGCGCGTCGGCGCGGCCCTGGCCGCTGGTGGTGCGGTCGAGCGTGGCGTCATGCAGCAGCACCGGCCGCCCGTCGCCCGACAGCTTCACGTCGAATTCGAACATGCGATAGCCGAACGACGCGCCATGGCGGAATGCTGCCAGCGTGTTCTCGGGTGCCAGCTTGCCTGCGCCCCGATGGGCGATATGGCGCGGATAAGGCCAGGCGGCCTGGGTCATGTCAGGCCTCGATGCGTTTGCCGGAATCGGTGTCGAAGAAATGCAGGTGCTCGGCCGATGCGGTGATCGGCAGACGGTCGCCGCCGCGCACTGGCATATTGCTGTCCAGCCGCACCACGACCGGCTGCCCGCCCAGCGTGCCGTAGGCGAAGGAATCGGCACCGAGCGCCTCGACCAGCCGCACGTCGATCTCGGCGATGGCTTCGTGCGCCGCGCACGGCTCGATATGCTCGGGACGCAGGCCAAGCAGCGCCCGCTCGGGCAAATGCAGGCCCATCGGCAGGTGGCCGAGGGTGGCGGCTTGCCCTTGCGCGCCCTCCTTCTGCTCCACGCGCATCTGCGCTTCGCCCTGCCCGCCATTGGTCCGCGCGACCGGGACCAGGTTCATCGGCGGCGAGCCGATAAAGCTGGCCACGAAGGTACTGGCCGGACGCGCATAGACTTCCAGCGGCGTGCCGATCTGCTCCACGCGCCCGCCGTTGAGCACCATCATGCGGTCCGCCAGCGTCATGGCCTCGACCTGGTCGTGGGTCACGTACATGCTGGTGGTGCGCAGGCGGCGATGCAGCTCCTTCAACTCCAGGCGCATCTGTACGCGCAGCTTGGCGTCCAGGTTGGACAGCGGCTCGTCGAACAGGAACACGGCAGGCTCGCGCACGATCGCGCGGCCCATGGCCACGCGCTGGCGCTGCCCGCCCGACAACGCGCGCGGCTTGCGCTCCAGCAGCGGCGCCAGTTCGAGTATGCCGGCGGCATGCCGCACACGCTGCTCGATCTCGCTCTTGGCCATGCCGCGAATCTTCAACCCGTAGGCCATATTGTCGTACACGCTCATATGTGGATAGAGCGCGTAGTTCTGGAACACCATGGCGATGTCACGCTCGGCGGGTTCGAGGTTGTTGACGATCTTCTCGCCAATATGTACCTCGCCGCCGCTGATGGCCTCGAGCCCGGCCACCATGCGCAGCAGCGTGGATTTGCCGCAGCCCGACGGGCCCACGATGACGACGAACTCGCCGTCGTTGATTTCCATATCGATGCCGTGCACAACCTTGACGTTGCCGGCGTAGGTCTTCTGTACGTTGCGAAGCGACAGTTTTGCCATTGCTATTCTTTCTCGCTGGGCAAGCGTGGCGGGCGCATCGTCGCGCCCCGCCATGCCCGCTTATTTTTCGGTTTCGACCAGGCCCTTGACGAACCACTTCTGCATCAGCACCACCACGATCGCGGGCGGGACCATGGCCAGCATCACCGTGGCCATCACCAGGTTCCAGTCGGTCGCTGCGTCCCCGGAGCGGGAGATCATCTGCGTCACGCCCACCACAACCGGCGTCATCGACTTCTGCGTGGTGATCAGGAGCGGCCAAAGGTACTGGTTCCAGCCGTAGATGAACTGGATCACGAACAATGCCGCGATGCTGGTCTTGGACAGCGGCAGCACCACGTCCCTGAAGAAGCGCAGCGGCCCGGCGCCGTCGATGCGCGCGGCCTCGGCCAGCTCGTCCGGGATGGTCAGGAAAAACTGGCGGAACAGAAAAGTTGCCGTAGCCGAAGCAATGATCGGGATGGTCAGGCCGAAGTAGCTATCCAGCATGCCGAGGTCCGACACCACCTTGTAGGTTGGCAGGATCCGCACTTCCACCGGCAGCATCAGCGTGATGAAGATCATCCAGAAGAAGGTCTTGCGCAGCGGGAACTTGAAGTACACCACCGCGAAGGCCGAGAGGATGGAGATCGTGATCTTGCCCAGCGCAATGCCGAGCGCCATGATCAGGCTGTTCAGCATCATCGTGGACACCGGCGAGGCGGCATTGCCCACCCCCTGCGCCAGCACCGTGCGATAGTTCTCCAGGAAATGGCTGCCCGGCAGCAGCGTCATCGGCGCCTGCAGCACCTCGTCGGCGGTCAGCGTCGAGGCGACAAACGTCACATAGACGGGGAAAGCCACCACCGCCACGCCCAGCACCAGCATCAGGTGCGAGAGAAAATCAAGAAAGGGTCGTCGTTCTACCATGTTGCCTATCCTTCAATACTGCACCTTGCGTTCCACGTAGCGGAACTGCACCACCGTGAGAACGATCACGATCCCCATCAGCACAACCGACTGCGCAGCCGAGCCGCCGATGTCGAGCCCGCGGAAGCCATCCTGGTAGACCTTGTAGACCAGCGTATTGGTGGCATTGACGGGGCCGCCGTGGGTCACCGCGTCGATAATGGCAAAGGTATCGAAGAAGGCGTACACCACGTTGATCACCATCAGGAAGAAAGTGGTCGGCGACAGCAACGGGAAGATGATCGACCAGAACCGCCGCCATGGCCCTGCGCCATCGATGGCGGCGGCCTCGATCAGCGACTTCGGAATGCTCTGCAGGCCGGCCAGGAAGAACAGGAAGTTGTAGCTGATCTGCTTCCACGCAGCGATCAACACCACGAGCAACATCGCCTGGTTGCTATTGAGCAGGAAGTTCCAGTCCACCCCGAACGCATGCAGCGCATAGGACACCACGCCCAGCGTCGGGTTGAACAGGAACATCCATAGCACGCCGGCCACGGCAGGAGCCACCGCGTACGGCCAGATCAGCAGCATCTTGTAGCCACTCGCGCCGCGCACCATGCGATCGGCGAAATAGGCCAGCAGCAGCGAGATCGAAAGCCCGACCAGCGTCACCCCGACGGCGAACACCGCCGTCACGCGGAACGCATTCAGGTACTGCGCATCGTTGAACAGATCGTGGAAGTTCTCCAGGCCAACGAACTGGAGATCGATGCCGAAGGCATCCTGCCGCAACACAGACTGGTACAGAGCCTGCCCGGCCGGCCAGAAAAAGAAGATCAGCGTCACCGCCATCTGCGGCAGCACCAGCAGATAGGGCAACCATGAAGATCGGAATACGACCCGTTTTTCCATCACGCATCCAAGCCACCGCTACGAGCGGCGCGTCATCAATCATAGCCAGCGCGGGCCAGGCGCCCGCACAAACCAAAAACGGAGGCACAGCCTCCGCCTTCCTCACACGCAAGAACTTGCGGGGCTCACTCGCGGACCGTCTTCTGGAAGCGCTCGAGCAATTCATTGCCGCGCGCCACCGCCGAATCCAGCGCCTCCTTAGGCTGCTTCTTGCCAGTCCACACCGCTTCGAGCTCCTCGTCGATCACGGTACGGATCTGCGGGAAATTGCCCAGGCGGATGCCTCGCGACTTGTCGGTGGTCTTGACGATCATCTGCTTGACCGCCACGTCGGCACCGGGGTTCTTGTCATAGAAGCCGGACTTCTTGGTCAGCTCGTAGGCCGCCATGGTCACTGGCAGGTAGCCGGTCGACTGGTGCCAGTCGGCCTGCACCTCGGGGCGCGACAGGTAGGTGAAGAACTTCGCCACGCCCTTGTATTCCTCGGCCTTCTTGCCGCCCATCACCCACAGCGAAGCGCCGCCGATGATGGTGTTCTGCGGGGCGCCCGGCACGCCTTGCTCGTAGGGCAGCTGCGCCACGGTGAAATCGAACTTGGCGTTCTTGCGGATATTCGCCAACGCTGCCGAAGACCCGGTCAGCATCGCGCACTGGCCGGCGATGAACTTCGCCTTCGGCTCGTCCTTGCGGCCGCCGTAGACGAAGTAGCCCTTCTGCTGCATGTCGAGCAGGTTGGCGATATGCTTGACGTGCAGCGGCGAATTGAACACCAGGCGCGCGCCCGTGCCACCAAAGCCATTGTTCTCGGTGGCGAACAGGACGTTGTGCCAGGCCGAGAAGCTTTCCAGCTGCACCCACGACTGCCAGTCAGTGGTGTAGCCACAGGAGACACCGGCAGCCTTGAGCTTGGCGGAGTCGGTAGCCACCTCCTGCCAGGTCACGGGTGGCTTGTTCGGATCGAGCCCCGCTTTCTTGAAAGCATCCTTGTTGTAGTACATCACCGTGGTCGAGCTGTTGAACGGGAACGACAGCATTTCGCCCTTGTTCGACGTGTAGTATCCAGCCACCGCCGGGATGTACATCTTGGCGTCGAACTTCTCGCCGGCGTCCTTCATGACCGCCGCCACCGGCTTGATGGCGCCCTTGGCGCTCATCATGGTAGCCGTGCCCACCTCGAATACCTGCAGGATCGCCGGCGCGTTGCCCGAACGGTAGGCCGCGATGCCCGCCGCCAGCGACTCGTCATACTGGCCTTTGTAGATCGGTACGATCTTGTAGTCGGACTGGCTGCTGTTGAACTGCGTGGCGATCGCGTTCACCTTATCGTTGAGCGCACCTTCCATCGAATGCCACCACTGGATCTCGACGGCGGCATTGGCCGATCCTGCGCCGACCAGCATGGCGAAGGCGGCGAGGGTCAAGGCGGTACGTTTAACGGTCATGAGAAACTCTCCTGTTCTTTGTCGCGGCATGGGAGGATAAAAATCGTCCGACTGTATGCAGTTTTTGTGACAGGCGGATGTTACCCCGCCTTGTTGGATTGGAAAACCGGGCCTTTCCACTAAATTACAATAATATGACAACGATTTATCGTCAGCTTGACAGGGTAAGATCTCGCGCTATGCAAGCCATACAAACCCTTCCCGCCCCGGCGCTGCGCCGGATTCGCGGCGTGCTGACCGATATCGACGGCACCATTACCACCGACGGCAGGCTGGCGGCGGCCACCTATCTGGCGCTTGACCGCCTCAAGGCAGCCGGCCTGCACGTGATCCCGGTCACGGGCCGCTGCATCGCCTGGGCCGAGATCCTGACGCGGTTATGGCCGGTGGACGCCATCATCGGCGAGAACGGTGCCTTCTACTCCCACCTGCGCGCGGGCAAGCTGGTGACCCGTTACCTGGACGATGCCGCCACCCGGGCCGACAACCTGGCGCGCATCCACGCCCTTGGCGAGCACATCTTGCAAGAGGTACCGGGCTGCGCGCTGGCCTCGGACCAGGCCTGGCACGCCGCCGACCTCGCCATCGACCACGCTGAGGACGTCGTGCCCCTGCCGCCCGCCGCGGTCGAGCGCATTGCCGGGCTGATGCGGGAAGCCGGCATGACCGCCACGGTCTCGTCCATCCACGTCAACGGCTGGTTCGGGGATCACGACAAGCTCAGCATGAGCCGTTTGTGCGCTGCGGAGTTGCTGGGCGCGGACCTGGATGCCGAGCGGGAGGAATGGTTGTTCATCGGCGACTCGGCGAACGACGCCAGCATGTTTGCCCATTTCCCGCTGTCGGTCGGCGTGGCCAATATCCGCGACATCCTGCCGCAGTTGCCCGCCAAGCCGGCCTATATCACCGAGGCGGCCTGCGGCGAGGGCTTTGCGGAAATGGCTGAGCTGCTGCTGGCCGCGCGCGGCTGACCGGCCACAGGCACGCCGTCAATAAAAAAACAGCCGGGCTTGCCCGGCTGTTTTTTTGTGCGCCGCAACTACGGCAATGACCCGATTCAATCGAAGCCCAGCTCCTGCAGCTTGCGGGTGATGGTATTGCGGCCGATGCCCAGGCGCGTGGCTGCCTCGACGCGGCGCCCGCGGGTGACGCCCAGCGCAGCCTCCAGCACCGCCTTCTCGAAACGCCGCGTAAGCGCGTCCATGACTTCCGGCTGGCCGGACTCCAGCATGGCGCGGGCTTCCCCCGCCAGCAGGTGTTCCCAGCCGGCCAGCGCGCTGGCCGCGGCCGAGCGGCCGGCGTAAGCCAGCGCGGTGTCCGGCTCCCCGCCCAGGGTGGAAGGCGCGGCGCCGTAGTCGACAGCGTCATGGCCGTCGGCATCGTCCGCCCTGCCCTCTGCCCGGAACTCCGCCTGGCGCGCCGCACCGGCACCGCCGCCCTGCGGCGTGCCGGTGCCGATCATCTCAACCGGCATGTCCTTGACCTCGATGGTCTGCGCGGGCGCCATCACGGTCAGCCAGTTGCACAGGTTCTCCAGCTGGCGCACGTTGCCGGGGAACGGCAACGTGCTGACATAGGCCAGGGCCTCGTCCGACATGCGCTTGGGTTCCACGCCCAGTTCCTTGGCACTCTTCTGCAGGAAATGACGCGCCAGCAGCGTGATGTCTTCCGGCCGTTCGCGCAGCGGCGGCAGGCGCAGGCGGATCACGTTAAGGCGGTGGAACAAGTCCTCGCGGAACAGCCCTTCCTTGACGCGCGTTTCCAGGTTCTGGTGGGTGGCGGCAATCACGCGCACATTGGCGCGCAGCGGATTGTGGCCGCCCACGCGGTAGAAGTTGCCATCCGACAGCACGCGCAGCAAGCGCGTTTGCAGGTCGAACGGCATGTCGCCGATTTCGTCAAGGAACAGCGTGCCGCCCTCGGCCTGCTCGAAGCGGCCGCGGCGCATGGTCTGCGCGCCGGTAAAGGCGCCGCGCTCATGGCCGAACAGCTCCGACTCCAGCAAGTCCTTCGGAATAGCCGCGGTATTGAGGGCGATAAAGGGCCCGTTGGCGCGCGGGCTGTGCTTGTGCAGCGCCTGTGCCACCAGCTCCTTGCCGGTACCGGACTCGCCGGTGATCAGCACCGTCACGTTCGATTGCGACAGGCGGCCGATGGCGCGGAACACGTCCTGCATGGCCGGCGCCTGGCCGAGGATTTCGGGCGCGTCGACCAGGCGGTCTTCGAGCTCCTCCTCGCGCAGGCTTTCCTGCAGCGCACGGCGGATCAGCTCGACCGCCTTATCCACGTCGAACGGCTTGGCCAGGTACTCGAAGGCGCCGCCCTGGAAGGCCGCTACCGCGCTATCCAGGTCGGAGTACGCCGTCATCACGATGACAGGTAGCCCCGGGTGGCGCGCCTTGAGCGCTTGCAGCAGGTCCAGGCCCGAGCCACCCGGCATGCGGATATCGGAGATCAGGACTTGCGGTTCGTCGTCTTCCAGCGCGGCCAGTACGTCGCGCACGTTGGTAAAGCTGCGTGAGAGCAGGCTTTCGCGGGCGAGTGCCTTCTCAAGAACCCAGCGGATTGATTGATCGTCGTCGACTATCCAGATCGGCTTCATGTGCGTCGCTTGTCTGCTCGGTGTCATTTGGTCTTCCGTGAACCTGGCCGCACACCGCCGGCAAGCCGGTCGGCAGCAATCATTGGGGCAGTTCCAATTGCTGTCGCCGATGCGATCAATGCAGGGGCAGCAGGATACGGAAGTCGGTACAGCCAGGCCGGCTCTCGCATTCGATCAAGCCCTCGTGCTGCTGCACGAAGGTTTGAGCGAGTGTGAGACCGAGGCCGCTACCGCCGTCCCTGCCCGACACCAGCGGGTAGAAGATGCGTTCGCGAATATCCTCGGGGATGCCCGGACCGTTATCAATGACATGCAAGTCCAATGCCAGCTTGAATAATCGCTTCGCAATGGTTACCTGGCGGGCCACCCGGGTACGCAGGATGATCTGCGCATCGCCCCGCGCCACGCGCTCCGAGAGTGCCTGGGCGGCGTTGTGGACGATGTTGAGCACGGCCTGGATCAACTGCTCCATGTCGCCGCGCAGGTCGGGCAGGCTCGCGTCGTAGTCGCGCACGATATCCAGCCCGGAGGGGAATTCGGCCAGCACCACCGAGCGCACGCGCTCCAGCACCTCGTGGATATTGAGGTCGGACACGATGTGCGGATGGCGATGCGGCTCCAGCAGGCGGTCCACCAGCGTTTGCAGGCGGTCCGACTCCTTGATGATGACCTGGGTGTACTCCCGCAGCGAACGGTCTGGCAACTCGAACTCAAGCAATTGCGCCGCGCCGCGGATGCCGCCCAGCGGATTCTTGATCTCATGCGCAAGATTGCGGATGAGCTCCTTGTTGGCCGAGGTCAGGTCTAGGATGCGCTCCTCGCGCTCGCTGCGGACCTTTTGCTCGTTGGGCAGCACCTCCACCAGCACCGTGTCGGCCGTGGCATCCAGCGCACCGATCACCACGTGCGCGTGCATCGGCTCCTGCAGGGGCGGGTGCAGCACCACATCCTGCCGGCGCGCATCGAACTGCCGCGAAATCACGGTCTCGATCATGTTGCCGAGTTCATCCGAGGCGCCGAACAGGTCCGCCAGCGACAGCTCCACCATGGCCTTGCGCGACACCGCGAAGCTGGCCTCGGCGGCGGGATTGGCGTAGACGATGCGCAGGCCGGGCTGGCGCACCAGCAGCACGGGGTTGGCGACCACGTCCAGCCCCTGGTGGTAGGACACATCGCCCAATGGCAGCACCACGGCTCCATCCTCGGCCGGCGTGCCAGCCCCGGCCGAAGCTACCTTGCGCGAGACGCTGCGAATCAGGCGACGCATAGTGCTAGTCCTTCAAATTGGAGAGTTCGCGCCGCAGCGAAGCGGCATTGGCCTCGCCACGCGCGATGTCGTCGCGCAGCGTAGCGGTGCGGTCGAGGTACTTCTGGTAGTTACGTTCATTGCCCTGGCGCTCGGGCTGGCCGTTGTTGAACTCGGCGCGCAGCGCGGCCAGCTTGGCCTCCTCGCTTTGCAGCTCCTGCTCAAGCACGGCGCGGCGCTCGCCATCGCGGCTTTTCTGGGTCGCGCTGTCCACGCGCGGAAACGCGGTGGGCGCGACCGCGGGCGCGCCACCCTTGCCTGCCGACGGGGCGCTCACGCGCCCGCCCGGCACCGTCGTGACTTCCGGCAGGCTGAGCCGCTTGCAGCCCTTGCCCCCGTTGCCGTTGCGGTATTCAGGCACGCCGTTGGGGCCAGCGCAGACAAAGATATCCGACTGCGCCGGGGCCGGCCGGCTCCAGCACAGCAGCACAAGCGCCAGCATGGCGCAGGCGGCCGCCGATACGTGCATGGTGGCACCGAACCGGTGCATTGGTCCAAGTGAGGAAAGCGGGAATTCGAGCGCGTCCATTGACATCAGCAGGGATGGTGGGAAAGGAGCCCCATTCTAGCGATCAAACCAGCGATCAAAACAAAAAGGGACAGCCGAAGCCGCCCCTTCCTGGTGCAACTGTTGCCCGGTCACAACCTGGCAACGCCTCGCCTTACAGCGAGTAGTACATGTCGAACTCGATCGGGTGCGTGGTCATGCGGAAGCGGGTGACTTCTTCCATCTTCAGCTCGATGTAGGCATCGATCATGGAGTTGGAGAAGACGCCGCCGCGCGTCAGGAACTCGCGGTCGTTGTCCAGGTATTCCAGGGCCTGGTCGAGGCTGGAGCACACGGTCGGGATCTTTGCATCCTCTTCCGGCGGCAGGTCGTACAGGTTCTTGTCGGCAGCTTCGCCCGGGTGGATCTTGTTCTGCACGCCATCCAGGCCAGCCATCAGCAGCGCCGAGAAGCCCAGGTACGGGTTCATCAGCGGATCCGGGAAGCGGGTCTCGATGCGGCGGCCCTTCGGGTTGGCAACGTACGGAATACGGATCGAAGCCGAACGGTTGCGAGCCGAGTAGGCCAGCTTGACCGGCGCTTCGAAGCCCGGCACCAGACGCTTGTACGAGTTCGTGCCCGGGTTGGTCAGGGCATTCAGCGCGCGAGCATGCTTGATGATGCCGCCGATGTAGTACAGGGCGAATTCCGACAGGCCAGCGTAGCCGTTGCCTGCGAACAGGTTCTGGCCATCCTTCCATACGGACTGGTGCACGTGCATGCCCGAACCGTTGTCGCCAACGACCGGCTTCGGCATGAAGGTGGCGGTCTTGCCGTAGGTGTGGGCAACGTTCTGGATCACGTACTTTTGCAGTTGCGTCCAGTCGGCGCGCTGCACCAGCGTGCTGAACTTGGTGCCGATTTCGTTCTGGCCCTGGCCGGCCACTTCGTGGTGGTGGACTTCCACGGGGATGCCCAGCGATTCCAGGATCAGGCACATTTCCGAACGGATGTCCTGGAACGTGTCGATCGGGGCGACGGGGAAGTAGCCGCCCTTCTTGCCCGGACGGTGGCCGCTGTTGCCGTGCTCGAATTCCTTGCCCGACGACCACGGTGCTTCTTCCGACTGGATCTTGACGGAGCAACCTTGCATGTCAATGTTCCAGGTCACACCGTCGAAGATGAAGAACTCGGGTTCCGGGCCAAAGAAGGCGGTGTCGCCCAGGCCGGTGCTCTTCAGGTAAGCCTCGGCGCGCTTGGCGATGGAACGCGGGTCGCGGTCGTAGCCCTTGCCATCCGACGGCTCAACCACGTCGCAGGTCAGGATCAGGGTCGGTTCTTCGTAAAACGGATCGACGTTAGCGGTATTCGGATCCGGCATCAGCAGCATGTCCGAAGCCTCGATACCCTTCCAGCCGGCGATCGACGAGCCGTCGAAAGCGTGGCCGCTTTCAAACTTGTCTTCATCGAAGTGCGACACGGGTACCGACACGTGCTGCTCTTTGCCTTTGGTATCGGTGAAACGGAAATCGACGAACTTGACGTCGTTTTCCTTCACAAGCTTCATCACATCTGCAACGCTGTGGGCCATGCCTATCTCCTGGAAATTCGGCTGAATCTAGAAAAGCCATTCTTGCGTCGATCTCTGCGGTGCAACGCCTCAAAGGCATTTGCGACAACACAAAGATCGGCCACGAAAGGGACGAGGAATGTTAGCAGAAAGCATGCCAAGGCAACCCCCTTGTTACCCCTGCGTTCCCGAAAAAAGTGCAGCCATGCGGTGCGATACGGGGGGCCAGGCGCGTTTCGGGTGCCGCATATGGCATACGCATAAATCCGTTCGGCTTGCGCCTCATTCCGGGGACGCCGGCTGCCCTCCCCGCTCACCGGGAAAATCACCAACATCGTGCATAAGCGCGTCCTGTTGCACTATTTTTGTGCTCACGCACCAGATTAGAACATTTTGGCGAGGACCGAGCGGCATTGCCTGCTTGCGGTGCAGGATTTTGCTCTCAGCATGCCCGCGGCGCGGCCAGGCCGGCGCATCCGATGCCGTTCGCTGCCTGCCGCTCGCTGCCAAACGCGCCGGCGAGCACGCCCGGCGCGCTAGAATATCTCTGGCAGGCTCTGCCAGATGCCATTTCACCCACCGATTTTGTCACCCAGATGACCACCCGAGACGATCTACTCCAAGCGGCGCGCGAGCGCCAGCAGCAAAACCAACTGCCGTACTTCGGCGCCCTCTCCCCGCAGGAAGCCTTTGCCCTGCTGCTGGGCGACCCGGCCGCCGTGATGGTGGACGTGCGCACGCAGGCCGAACTCGACTGGATCGGCGGGCCGGACCTGCCGGAAGCGCAATCGGCGCATGTGGAATGGAGCAGCTATCCGGGCGGCGCGCAAAATGCCGCTTTTATCGCGCAGCTCAAGGCGCGCGTACCCGCCGATGTGCCCGTGCTGTTCCTGTGCCGCAGTGCGGCGCGCTCCAAGCATGCTGCCCGCGTTGCCACGGAAGCCGGCTATCAGTTCGCAATGGACGTGCTGGAAGGCTTCGAAGGCGCTCGCGATGAGCAGCACCACCGCAAGACGGTGGAAGGCTGGTGCTTCCGCGGCCTGCCCTGGCACGGCGCCTGAACCTCGGGAACGTGAAAATCAAAACGGGACAGCCATGCTGTCCCGTTTTTCATTGCGCCGGCCACATCGGGCCCGCTCCCCCGGCTCAGTCCCCTGCCGGATCTCCCGGGCGCCGCGCCGCAACCTCCACCAGCTCGAAGCCCATCGCCTGCACGCCTTCGCGCAGCATGGCATAGGCCGGCTCGACCTGGTCGGCCAGGCCCTTCACGCCCAGGTCGATGTGGCGACGCGCATAGAGCTCGCCGCGCTTGGCGTCACCCACCGACGGCAGGCTGAACACGCGGATGCCTTCGAAGACGGCCTCGACCCGCTCCATCAACGGCGTCAGCGTGGATTCCGGCGCCTCGAACACCAGGAACGACCGTTCCACCTGCACCGCCTGATGAAACAGGTCGGGATAGTAGGTATCCAGCACCCACTCCATCATGGGCCATGCCATGACCGGGAAGCCCGGCATGAAATGATGGTCGGCCACGGAAAAGCCCGGTATGCGGTTGTAGCTGTTCGGGATGATGCGCGCCCCGGCGGGGAATTCGCCCATCTTGAAGCGATGCTGGTTTTCCGGCAGGTTCAGGTCGGCCTTGGCCGGATCGCCCGCCGCGGTCTCCGCGATCCGCAAGGCGATCTGTTCGCGGGCATCCGGATGCAGCTCCAGCGGCACGCCGAGCGCGGCCGCGGCGCACTGCCGGGTGTGGTCATCGGGCGTGGCGCCGATGCCGCCGGTGCAGAACACCACATCGTTGCCCGCGAACGTGCGGCGCAGCGTGGCGGTGATGCGCGCGCGCTCATCGCCCACGTACTCCGCCCAGTCCAGCGCCAGCCCGCGCGCCGCCAGCAGCTCGATGGCACGGCGCATATGCTTGTCTTCGCGCCGCCCCGACAGAATCTCGTCACCAATGACGATCAGGCCGAAACCCATGATGCCCTCGCTTCAGGATTGTTCAATGCGCCGCACGTCGGACGGCGCCAGATCGATAACGTCCACCACCGGCGCCGCCGCGGCTGCCGCGGCAGCCGCGGCAGCGCGTTCGGCGCGCAATTGCTCCAGCGCGCGCAGGCAGAAATGGCCGAACCACAGCGCCGAGAAAATAAAGATCAGCACGTACAGCCACAGCGTGCCGGCTAGCACGAACGGGAACAGGAAAATCAGCGCCGCCGAAGCCACCCAGATCAGCGTCGGCGCCGATCCCAGCAGGCCCACCGCCACCCCGATGGAGAGCAAGGCCATGCGATGGCGCTTCATCAGCGTCTTGCGCTCCTCCGGCGTGGCATGCTGCGCCAGCGCGTCGTAGGTCATCACGCGATAGGTCAGCCAGCCCCACAGCAAGGGCGGGATCAAGGCAAAGAAAGGCGGGATCAGCCACAGAGGCAACGTCACCAGCGCCAGCAGCAGGAACACCATGGTGCTGCCCAGCGCCTGGAACACGCTGCCCACCATGCTGCCACCCTTGGCCTTGACCAGGTCCGGATAGCTGCGCTCCAGGTGCCGCACCGCGGCCGGCACCGAGAACAAGCTGATGAACACCAGCATGGAGGCGATCACCAGCGGGATCATCAGCGCGATCACGAACAGCGGCGCCACCACCGTGCGCAGGGACTGCAGGCCGAACCAGTCGAGCGCGCCATAGATCCAGCTGGTCAGCACCGACGTTTCGAGCACGCCGCGCGCCGCCGCCATGATCGGCTCCCATCCCCACAGCAGCAAGCCACCCCACAGCCCGGTAGCGAGCAGGAAAGGAAGGACGGTAAGCATCAGCATGCGCGGATGCAACTGGCTGATCAGGGCACGGCCTAGTGCGCGAAAAATGTCGTTCATGCAGTAAGTTTGGCTTCCACGAAAGCGGGGACGGATAGACTAGCACACGTCACCCGCCGTGGCGGGGGATGCATTCGAGGGAGCGATGACAGGCCTGGCGCCGGCGACCGGCAGCAGGGCCGCCTCAGCCGAGCCGCAGCAAGCGCTTGATCCCGTACCACTGCTGGGACAGGAAGCCGGCGCCATAATCGCGCCCCTTGCCTGCCGGCGGCGGCATCTGGTCGCGCACGCCGGTGGGGGAATAGACGTCGGTGAACACGGCGGTGCGAAACAGCATGTCCCACCAGGGGAAGATCACGCCGTAGTTGCACCCGCCCAGCTTGGCCGGCCGGCCGATCGCCTCGTGCCCGAGCCCCACCGCATGGTGCGTGCGGTGAAAGCGCGGCGAGACCAGCAGCCGCTCGCCCAAGGCGCCGAAGTGCAGGCGCAGGTTGGCATGCTGCAGGCTCTGCAGCAACTGCGACAGCGCCACCAGCAGCACGTACTGGGAAGGCTCCACGCCCACCGCCAGCGCCGCCACCGCGAACACCACGTCGCGCAGCATGTCATCGAGCAGGTGGTTGCGGTTGTCGCTCCACAGCGTCATCTGGCGCTGGCTGTGATGCAGCGAATGCAGGCTCCACCACCAGCGGTAGGTATGCGAGAGGCGGTGGTACCAGTAATCGAGCAGGTCGAACAGCAACAGGTAGATAAAGAAGCTGACCAGCGGGATCGACGTCACAGCCGGCCACCAGTCTTCCACATTGACCCGCTGCCAGCCGAGCAGGCGCAGATGCCCTTCCAGCCCATCCATCAGCGGACCGAGCAGGAAGAACATGGCAAGCCGGAACAGGCCGAGGCGATGCACGACGGTGTAGAGGATGTCGGTGCGAATGGCGGCGCGGTCGGTCACGGCCTCGACCGGGCGCAGCTTTTCCAGCGGCCCGAGGATCAGTACCATCACCACGATCTGCACCAGCCCGACCAGCAGCCATTCGGTACCCGTGAAGGCGTCCTCGGCATAGCCGCCCAGGCCAAGCTGGTAGACCACAGGCAGGATCACGTCCTGGAACAGCGTGGCTTCGATCTGGCCGATCCAGCCGTTGAGCAGGTCGAGCATCAGCGGCTCCCGGCTACGGTGGCTGACTGGCTGCGCAGCCAGTCACGATAGGCAGGATGCTCGCGCAACGTGGCAAAGCAGAAGCCCTTGTGCTCCAGGCCGCTGATCAGCGGCTCCAGCACGCCGGGCGCCCAGGGATCCTTGCGCGACCAGATGCCGAGGTGGGCCATGGCGATGTCGCCATCGCGCAGGTCGCGCAATGCGCGCTCCAGCAGCGCCTTGTTCGAGAACCGCTCGGAGGATAGCTCGTCGCCCAGGAAGCCGGCCGGCGCCCAGGCCACGTGCTTGAATCCGCACTGCTCGGCCCATTGCAGCGTCTGCGGCGCGGTATGGCCTCCCGGCGCCCGCCACAGCGGAGACATGGTTGCGCCGCTGTGGCTCTTCAGTGCCTGCGCGCTGCGGCTCAGCTCGCTGCAAAAGCTTTGCTGGTCCATGACTACGTCCTGGCCCGCATGCGCGCCGAACTGCGGCCGCATGGTGACCTTGCCGTCGCGCACGCCGCGCAGGTAGACGTGGTCGAACGTATGGCTGCCAAAGACATGGCCGTCGGCAGCCAGCGTCTTCCAGTACGCAGCCCAGCCTGGATCGAGCGAGCTGTCCTTGTTGATGGTGGGTTCGTTGGCGAGGAAGAACGTCGCCTTGATATGGTGCCGGCGCAGCGTGTCGGCGATCAGCGCCGCCTGGCTCATGCTGCCGGTATCGAAGGTCAGGTAGAGCGTGCCGGCGCGGCAGGCCTGGGGCGCGGCGGCGGGCAACGGGCCCGCCGAACTGGCCGGCCCGGCGGCTAGCGCCAGTCCGGTGGCTGCAAGCCCGGCAGCCACCGCGCGGACCAAAGCGCGGGGCAACCGGGACTGCGAATGCTTGCTCATGATGCCTGTCCTGATTTCCTGTGACTGCATTGGAGTGGCGGCGGCCCTACTAGTTCGATGCCGCGCCCGCCACAGTGTTCCCGGCCGCGCGGCCGGGCGCCCCCGCTCAATAAAGCGGTGCGCGGGTACGGAAATAAATGCCGTGCGGCGAGCGGCCCACACGGATGGTCTTGACCAGCTTGCGGCTGGCCACGTCGATCAGGCCCACCGCACGCGCCCAGCGGAAGCTCACCCACAAGGTCTTGCCGTCGGCGGTCAGCTCCATGTCGTCCGGGCCGGCCGGCAGGCCGGTGATGTCGCCGACCTTGGTCAGGGTCTGCTGATCGACGATGCTGATGGTGCCGGAGACCCGGTTGGACAGGAACAGGTGGCGCTTGTCGCCCACCGCGCGGAAATTGTGCGCGCCCTTGCCGGTCTGGATCTGCTTGACCACGGTGCGGGTGTGCCAGTCGATCACGGCCACGTAGTCGGCGCCGGTCATGCCCACCAGCAGGTATTTCTGGTCCGGCGTAACCCACACGCCCGCCGGCGCCGAGCCGGCATTCATGCGCCACATCACGGTCTGCGTGGGCAGGTCGATGGCGACCACCTCGTTGGAATCCTGCAGCGTGACGAAGGCAACGCGGCTGTCGGCGGTAAAGGCGATATGGCTCGGCGTCTTGGCCAGCGGCAGTTGCTTGGCGATCTTGAGCGCCTTGCCGTCCCAGCGATACACGTCAACGCGATCAAGGCGGTTGCCCGTGGTCAGGAACCACTTCTGGTCAGGCGAGAAGCCGATCTGGTAGGGATCGTCGATATTGGGCACGCGCTGCTGGACCTTGCCGGTAACCGGGTCGAGGAACACGAGGTCATTGCCGACCGCATTGGCGACGATCAGCGATTTGTCGTCGGGGGTGGCGATCAGGTGGTGCGGCTCCTTCCCGACCGGGAACGTCTCCAGCACCTTCTGGGTGTCCCTATCGATCAAGGTGACGGTAGCATCACCCGAATTGAGCACCACCACCACTTCCGCCAACGCCGGCGCCGCTACCATCCCCAAGGCCAGGGTGCCGATGGCGGCAAACCCGGAAACTACACGACGCAATGCAAGCATAAGACCGTTAAACAATGACTTAATCGAGCATTCTAACGTTTCCGGACTGCGATCCGATGACGTAGCGCAACAAACTAACATTTGGTCACAATCTCCGCGCGGGCTAGCGCTCGCGCGAAAGCCGGGCAACCCTGACCTCAGCGCTGCATCGCCTCCCACACCTTCTGCAGCCGCTTGACCGACATCGGCACCGGCGTGCGCAACTCCTGCGCGAACAGCGCCACCCGAAGCTCCTCCAGCATCCAGCGGAACTCGTCCAGGCGCGCGTCTTCCACGCCCCGGCCCTGCTGCCGCAACTGCGTTTGCGCGCGCTGCCATTGCTGCAGCAGTGGCGTGATTTCCTGCAGCCGCTGGGTGTCGCGCGCCGGATCGCCCTTGATCTTGTCGATGCGCATGGCGATGCCCTTCAGGTAGCGCGGGAAATGCACCAGCTGCAGGTAAGGCGTATTGGCCACGAAATGCTTGCCCATCAGCTGCGTCAGCTGCGCCTGCATATCGGCGTGCGCCGCGGCGAACGGCTTGGCCTGGATCAGCTTGCGCGGCAGCGTCGCATACTCGGCGAGCACCGCTCCCACCAGCCGGGCGATCTCCTGCGCCAGCAAGCTCAGGCGCGAGCGCCCTTCCTCCTTGCGGGCGGCAAACTCAGCCTCGTTGCGCGGCAGCGGCGCCTGCAGGCAGGCTCGCTCCAGCGCCAGCATCACGATCTGGTCGCGCAACATCTCCTGCGTGCCCAGCGTCATGTACTGCATCGCCATCTGCTGCATGCCTGGAATGTTCTTCTCCAGGAACTTCACCTGCTCGCGCAACTGCAACGCAAACAGGCGGCGCAGCCCGCCTTGATGGATGCGCGCGGCTTCCTGCGGATCGTCGAACACCTCCACGTCGCAATGCGTGGCGTGGTCGACCAGCGCCGGATAGCCGTACAGCGTCTGGTTGCCCTTACGGACCTCCAGCAGCTCAGGCAGTTCGCCGAAGGACCAGCTGGTCAGGTTTTCGTATTGCCCCGCCTCGGCCGCCGGCACGTCGCGCGCGGCGATGCTCTGGAACGACTGCTGCGCCTGCCCGCCAAATTCGGCGCGCAACTGCGCCAGGTTGCGGCCCATGTCCAGTTGCCGGCCATGCTCGTCCACCACCTTGAAGTTCATGGCGTGGTGGGCGGGCAAGGTTTCCAGCTTGAAGTCGGCGCGCTTGACCATGGTGCCGGTCTGCTCGCGGATGTCGGCGATCAGCACATCCAGCAACTCGCCCTCGCCAAAGGCATTGCGATCGACGAAGCCCGCCGCGTAGTCCGGCAGCGGCACGCAATGGCGCCGCAGCTTCTGTGGCAGCGACTTGAGCAGCAGGTGCACCTTCTCCTTGACCATGCCGGGCACCAGCCAGTCGGCTCGCTCCGGGCGCACCTGGTTGAGCGCGTACAGCGGCACCGTCAGCGTCACGCCATCGCGATGGCTGCCGGGCTCGAAGTGGTACGTCAGCGACATATCCACGCCCGCCACCGGCATCAGCTTGGGAAACAGGTCGGTGGTGATGCCGGCCGCTTCGTGCCGCATCAGCTCTTCGCGGTTCAGGTAGAGCAGCTTGCGGTCGCGCGCGCTCGCGGCCTGGTACCACTGCTCGAAGGTAGTCTGCTGGTGAATCTCGGCGGGGACCAGGCGATCGTAGAACGCGAAGATCAGCTCATCGTCGACCAGCACGTCCTGGCGGCGCGCCTTGTGCTCCAGGTTTTCGATCTCGCGCGTCAGGCGCTGGTTGTGGGCGAAGAAGGGCAGCTTGGTATCGAACTCGCCCTCCACCAGCCCACGGCGGATAAACAGCTCGCGCGCCTGCGCCGGGTTCATCGGCCCGTAGTGCACGCGCCGGTGCTGGTAGACCACCAGCCCATACAGCGTGGCGCGCTCCATCGCCATCACCTGGCCGGACTTCTTCTCCCAGTGCGGATCGCTCCAGCTAACGCGCAGCAGATGGCGGCCAACCTGCTCCAGCCACTCGGGCTCGATCTTGGCCAGCGTGCGCGCGAACAGCCGGCTGGTCTCGATCAGTTCGGCGCCGATGATCCAGCGGCCGACCTTGCGCGCGATCAGCGAGCCGGGCCACAGGTGGAACTTGATGCCGCGCGCGCCCAGGTACTCGCGCCCGCGGCCGTCGGCGTCTTCAATCTTGCAACCTACGTTGCCGAGCAAACCCGTGAGCAGCGCCTTGTGCACCTGCTCATAGGTGGGCTCGCTCTCGTTGAGCTTCCAGCCCTGCTCGGTCACGGTGGTCAGCAGCTGCGAATGCACGTCGCGCCATTCGCGCAGGCGCACATGCGAGAGGAAACTGGCGCGGCACTGGTCCTGCAGCTGGCGGTTGGTCTTCTTGTGGGCCACCGCGTCCTCGAACCACTTCCACATCTTGACCCAGCCCAGGAACTCGGAGCGCTCGTCCATGAACTTGCGGTGGGCCTGGTCGGCGGCTTCCTGCGCCTCCTGCGGACGGTCGCGCGGATCCTGCACCGACAACGCGCTGGCGATGATCAGCACCTCGCGCAGGCAATGGTGCTCGCGTGCGGCGAGCGTCATGCGGGCCACGCGCGGGTCCAGCGGCAGGCGGGCCAGCTGGCGGCCGACCTGGGTCAGCGCGTTGGCGTCGTCGCCCACGCTTTCCACCGCGCCCAGCTCCTGCAGCAACTGGTAGCCGTCGGCAATGGCGCGGCCCAGCGGCGGCTCGATAAAGGGGAACTCCTCGATCGCGGTCAGCTTGAGCGCCTTCATGCGCAAGATCACCGCAGCCAGCGATGAACGCAGGATCTCCGGATCGGTAAAGCGCGCGCGGCCGATGAAATCGGCTTCCTCGTACAGCCGGATGCACACGCCGTCGGCCACCCGGCCGCAACGCCCTGCGCGCTGGTTGGCGGCGGCCTGCGAGATCGCCTCGATCTGCAGTTGCTCGACCTTGTTGCGGTAGGAATAGCGCTTGACCCGCGCCATCCCGGTATCCACCACATAGCGGATGCCGGGCACGGTCAGCGAGGTTTCGGCCACGTTGGTGGCCAGCACGATGCGCCGCGCGTTGGACGGCCGGAACACGCGTTCCTGCTCCTGCACCGACAAGCGCGCGAACAGCGGCAGGATCTCGGTATGCGGCGGATGGTGCTTGCGCAGCGCCTCGGCGGCCTCGCGGATCTCGCGCTCGCCGGGCAGGAACACCAGCACATCGCCTAGGCCGAGCCGGCACAACTCGTCCACGGCCTCGACGATGCCGTCGAACAGGTCGCGATCCTTCGATTGCGCGGACTTGGGCGCGCCCTCGCCCGGCGCCGGCTTGTCCTTCTCGATCGGCCGGTAACGGATCTCCACCGGATACAGGCGCCCGCTGACCTCGATCACCGGCGCGGGCTTGCCGCCCTGCGCAAAGTGCTCGGCGAAGCGGTTGGCGTCGATGGTGGCCGACGTGATGACCAGCTTTAGGTCCGGCCGCTTGGGCAGGATCTCCTTCAGGTAGCCGATCAGGAAATCGATATTGAGGCTGCGTTCGTGCGCCTCGTCGATGATGATGGTGTCGTAGGCGCGCAGCAGCGGATCGTTCTGCGTCTCGGCCAGCAAGATGCCGTCGGTCATCAGCTTGACCGACGCGCCCGCCGACATGGTGTCGTTGAAACGCACCTGGTAGCCCACGTGCTCGCCGAGCGGCGTGCCGATCTCCTGCGCGATGCGCTTGGCCGTGGAGGTGGCGGCAATCCGGCGCGGCTGCGTGTGGCCGATCAGGCCGCCGCTGCCGTCCGCGCCCGGGCCGCGCCCGATCGACAGGCAGATCTTGGGCAGCTGGGTGGTTTTGCCGGAACCGGTCTCGCCGGAGACGATCACCACCTGATTGTTCAGCAGCGCCTGCGCGATCTCCTCGCGGCGGCCGGATACCGGCAGCGCCTCGGGGAAGGTGATGGGCGGGAGCGGGTTGGCCTGGCGCACTGGGCGCCTCGCCTCGCGGGGCGGGCGTTCGGTGCGTTCGGTCCGATCCAGGTGCTCCGGGCGCGGCGGCCGGGGCGTGCCATCCGCCGGCTGCGGCCTGGCCTGCCGGGCCTGGCCCGGCTGACCGGGCTGGCGTTCGGCCGGCGGGCCGGAGCGACCTGCTGCACCGCTTGCCCCCTGAGGCGGGCGGCGCCCGTCCTGCCGTCCTGGCGGGCGTTGATCCTGGCGGTC
>NZ_JBIUHC010000138.1:0-26757 GCF_044627735.1 Cupriavidus sp. CuC1
TGGAGCGGGAGACGAGGCTCGAACTCGCGACCTCAACCTTGGCAAGGTTGCGCTCTACCAACTGAGCTACTCCCGCATTGACTACTCTGCGTGCCAATCTGGAACCACACGACAAACACCGTGGGCTTCCACATCTAACCGAAACCTGGAGCGGGAGACGAGGCTCGAACTCGCGACCTCAACCTTGGCAAGGTTGCGCTCTACCAACTGAGCTACTCCCGCAGGATCCTGCTAACTTCTTACTTAAAACGCAGTTTCTGTGCCGATACCGCTCACTTCACGCTACGTTCTTGCTGCTTTTCGCTTCGTTCGGTTTGTTTCGTCAGAAGCGAGAACAGGATTATTGCAAATCAGCGGCGTGGTCGTCAAGCATATTTTTCATCGGATCATCACTTTTGTGCGGTGGCCTCGCCACTCAGCCCACTGCGTTCGCGAATCTGCGGCCACGCCAGCTTCATGTAATAGAACATCGACCACAGGGTCAGCACCGCTGCCACATAGATCAGCCACGCGCCGAGCACGGAAGCATCGACGATGCCGAGCAGGCTGTCGTTGAAGAGCAGCAAAGGGATCGCGATCATCTGGAAGGTGGTCTTGAGCTTGCCGAGGAAATTCACCGCGACGCTCTTCGATGCCCCGATCTGCGCCATCCACTCGCGCAGCGCGGAGATGGTGATCTCCCGGCCGATGATGACCAGCGCGATCAGGTCGGCCACCCGGCCCAGCGCCAGCAGCGACAGCAGCGCTGCCGCCACCATCAGCTTGTCGGCCACCGGATCGAGGAACGCGCCGAAGGAAGACGTCTGGTTCCAGCGCCTGGCCAGGAAGCCATCCAGCCAGTCCGTGACCGCGGCCACGATGAAGAAACCGGCTGCCGTCATGTTTTTGGCATGCATCGGCAGCCATGCTTCGGGCAGGTAGAACACGCCCACCACGAGGGGAATCATGGCGACACGGAGCCAGGTCAGCAGGATCGGTATATTCAGCGGCATGGGGGCTCGGAACGAGGCAACAGCAATGGGCAACGCCGAGATTGTCGCCTATTTCAACGATGGCCGAGCATTTCCTGCCACATGGGTGTCGGATTTGGCCGGATCAATGCAGCTGCCGATAGATTTCCTCGGCCAGCGCGTGCGAGATGCCATCGACGCTGGCCAGCTCGTCGATGCTGGCCGCCACCACCCCGCGCAGGCCGCCAAAGCGCGTGAGCAGCTTCTGCCGGCGGCGGGCGCCGACGCCCTCGATCTCCTCCAGCCGCGAGGTATTGCGCACCTTGGCGCGGCGCGCGCGCATGCCGGTGATGGCAAAGCGGTGCGCCTCGTCGCGGATCTGGGCCACCAGCATCAAGGCCGCACTGCCCTGCCCCAGTTCGAGCGAAGGACGGCCATCGGCGAAGATCAGCGTCTCCAGCCCGACTTTGCGGCCCTCGCCTTTGGCCACGCCGACCAACAGGCCGATATCGAGGCCAAGCTCCTCGAACACCTGGCGCGCGACCTCCACCTGGCCCTTGCCGCCGTCGATCAGCACCACGTTCGGGACCAGCGTCCGCGCGCTGGATGCACTGGACGCACTGGACGCACCCGCCTCGCCGCCTTGCCCGCCGCCCTCGGGGCCGGTTTCCTGCGCCTGCTCCAGCATCTCCACCAGCTTCTGGTAGCGGCGGGTCAGCACCTGGCGCATGGCGGCGTAGTCGTCGCCAGGCGTGATGTCCTGGATGTTGTAGCGGCGGTATTCCGCGTTCTGCATCTCGTGATGGTGGAAGACCACGCAGGACGCCTGCGTGGCCTCGCCAGCCGTGTGGCTGATGTCGAAGCATTCGGCCCGCAGCGACGCCAGGTCTTCCATGTCGATGCCGATCGTATCGGCCAGCGCCCGCGTGCGGGCCTGCTGGCTGCCCTGCTCCGCCAGGCGCCGCGACAACGCCAGCTCCGCGCCCTTCTGGGCCATCTCCAGCCAGGAGCGGCGTTGCCCTTGTGGCTGGCGCACCAGCGTGACCTTGCGCCCAGCCTGCATCGAGAGCGCCTCCAGCAGGGCCTTGTCCGGCGGCACGTGGCTCACCACCAGGATCGGCGGCACGGCCTGGTCCAGATAGTGCTGCGCCATGAAGGCGGACAACACCTGCGCGGCGATCCGCTCGACCGGTATGCCGGCCGGGCCGCCGGGCACTGCCGCGCCTTCGCCACCCGCCTCGCCCGGCTCGATCACCGCGCTGGCGCCGACATCCTCGTCCTGGTGCTCGACAATCATCGCGCCTTCCTCGGCGTGCGCCGGGAAGTAGGCCTTGTCGCCAAGATGGCGCCCGCCGCGCACCATCGCCAGGTTGACGCACGCACGGCCACCCTCCACCGCCACCGCAAGCACGTCGATGTCGCTGGACTGCCCGACCTCCTCCACGGCCTGCCGCTTGAGCACGGTGGACAGCGCGCCGATCTGGTCGCGCACCGCCGCCGCCTGCTCGAACTCCAGCCGCCCGGCGTGCTCTTCCATCTTCGCCTGCAAGCCGTCGAGCACCTCGTTCTGGCGGCCTTGCAGGAAGCGCGCCGCATTGCTGACGTCGCGCGCGTAATCCGCCTCGCTGATGGCGCCCACGCAAGGCCCGGTGCAGCGGTGGATCTGGTGCAGCAGGCATGGCCGCGTGCGGTTGGTGAAGACGGTGTCCTCGCAGGTGCGCAGCTGGAACACGCGCTGCAGGATCTGCATGCTTTCGCGCACGGCGCCTGCGCTGGGGAACGGCCCGAAGTACTGATGCTTGCGATCGGTGGCGCCGCGGTAATAGGCCATGCGCGGGAAGCGATGGCTGGTCAGCTTGACGAACGGATACGACTTGTCGTCGCGGAACAGGATGTTGTAGCGCGGCGCCAGCGCCTTGATCAGGTTGTTCTCCAGCAGCAGCGCCTCGGCCTCGGTGCGCACCACCGTGGTATCGATGCGCACGATCTTGGCCACCATCATGGCAATGCGCGGCGACAGCAGCGTCTTGTTGAAGTAGCTGGAGACGCGCTTCTTCAGGTCGCGCGCCTTGCCCACATAGAGGACATTGCCCTGGGCGTCGAAGTAGCGGTAGACCCCGGGCAGGCCGGGCAATTGCGCAATCACGGCCTTGGCGTCGAACGGCGCCTCCGGCACTGGCTCGGGAGATGCCGCGCAAGGGGTCGCCAAGGACGCCTCGGCCGGCTGCTCGGACAGTCCTTCCGGCTGGGCGGCGGCGGACGCGCCCTGATCGTGGGTTTCAGGTTCCTGCTGGGACATCGGGAGTGAATTGACCGTGGGATGGCACGTGGCGCGCATGACCGGCAGGGCCATGGCGCAACAAGCTCTAAAATCGCAAGTTTAGAGCAAATCCTTGCGGAATCACGTCACCATGCCCACTCAGCCCGATCGCGCCATCCGCTCCTGGGACATCTTCTGCACCGTGATCGACAACTATGGCGATATCGGCGTCTGCTGGCGGCTGGCGCGCCAGCTGGCCCAGGAACACGGCCACGCCGTGCGCCTGTGGGTGGACGACCTGGCCAGCTTCGCGCGCCTGGCGCCAGGTCTGGACATCGCCGCCCCGGAGCAAGCACTTGCCGGCGTGACGATTCGTCCGTGGCGGCGCCCGGACCAGGAGAGCGCGCAGGAGAGCGCCGCGCGCTTCGCGGGTGTCACGCCGCACGATGCGGTGATCGAATCCTTCGCCTGCGACCTGCCGGCCACATTCCTGGCCGCCATGGCCGCATGCGAGCCCAAGCCAGCCTGGATCAATCTCGAATACATGAGCGCCGAACCCTGGGTCAGGGAACACCACGGCATGGCCTCGCCCCACCCGCGCCTGCCGCTGGTCAAGCATTTCTTCTTCCCCGGCTTCGAGCCCGGCACGGGCGGCCTGCTGCGCGAAGCCATGCTGGGCTCGCAGCGCGAACACCTGCGCACCAGCCCCGCCGCCCAGGCGGCGCTCTGGCATCGCCTTGGCTTCCAGCCCGTCGACGGCGCCCTGAAAGTCAGCTTGTTCGCCTATGCCAATGCCGCCTTGCCCGCGCTGCTGGCCCAATGGCGCGATGGCCCCGAGCCCGTCCAGTGCCTGGTGCCGGCAGGCCTGGCCGCCCAGCAGGCAAGCGCATGGTTCGGGGCCGCCGGCTGCGCACCTGGCAGCGCCTTCGAGAGCGGCAACCTGGTCGTGCAGGTGGTGCCCTTTGTGCGCCAGGAGCACTACGATGAACTGCTCTGGCTGTGCGACCTTAACTTCGTGCGCGGCGAAGATTCGTTCGTGCGCGCGCAATGGGCCGGCCGTCCCTTTATCTGGCATATCTACCCCCAGTCGGACGAGGCGCACATGGTCAAGCTCGATGCCTTCCTCGCTTTGTTCCTGCAGCGGCTGGAACGAAGCGGCAAAACCGAGGTTGCCAATGCACTTTCCACCTTCTGGCACAGCTGGAATAAGGACGATGAATCACCTGACTGGGCGCGCCTGCGCGCCCATCTGCCCGTGCTGGGCGCCGCCACGGAGCAATGGCAGCGCAGCCTGCAGCACCTTGGCGACCTGGCCGCAAATCTCGTGG
Source organism: Cupriavidus sp. CuC1 (assembly GCF_044627735.1). Classification (NCBI taxonomy): domain Bacteria; kingdom Pseudomonadati; phylum Pseudomonadota; class Betaproteobacteria; order Burkholderiales; family Burkholderiaceae; genus Cupriavidus; species Cupriavidus sp. CuC1. The sequence goes on from NZ_JBIUHC010000138.1 coordinate 4,539, forward strand.
CCTTTTGCGAAAATCGGGTAAAATAGTGGGTTATTTTGATGGTGACCAGGCCGGAAGACGGAAACGCCCCGCGCAAGCTTGCGCGCAAGTGTGTCGGCAGAGCGCCTTCGCCATACCGAATTCCGAGACATTCTTTTTCAGGAAATAGTTCAGATGAAAACCGCACAAGAACTCCGCGTCGGCAACGTATTCATGATCGGCACCGACCCGATGGTCGTGCAGAAGGCTGAGTACAACAAGTCGGGCCGCAACTCCGCCGTGGTCAAGATGAAGTACAAGAACCTGCTGACGGAAGCCCCGGGTGAATCCGTCTTCAAGGCTGACGACAAGTTTGAAGTCGTGATGCTGGAACGCCGCGAATGCACCTACTCGTACTTCGCCGACCCGATGTACGTGTTCATGGACACCGACTTCAACCAGTACGAAGTCGAGCAGGACAGCATGGGCGACTCGCTGAACTACCTCGAAGACGGCATGACCGTCGAAGTGGTGTTCTACAACGACAAGGCCATCTCGGTGGACATGCCGACCACGCTGGTCCGCGAGATCACCTACACCGAACCGGCCGTCAAGGGCGACACCTCGTCGGGCAAGGTGCTCAAGGGCGCCAAGATCAACACCGGCTTCGAGCTGCAAGTGCCGCTGTTCTGCAGCATCGGCGACAAGATCGAAATCGACACCCGTACCGGCGAATACCGCAGCCGCGCAAACTAAGCGCAGCTGGTTCGCCGCCCCGCCATCCGCAGCGCGGGTAGCGCAACGAAAAAAAGGGCAGCCTCGGCTGCCCTTTTCTTTTCCCTGCTGCCATCGGCTTTCAGCGAATGCCTTCAGCGAATGAAGCCTCAGGCAATCAGGCAATCAGGCCGTGGCTCTTGAGCACGCGCATGGCGGCGGCGTACTCCCCCTCCTGCATCAGCTTGTTCCAGTCCAGCGGCTTGCGGCGCCCGAACAGGCGGCGGATGCGGCGTTGCGAGGTCTTGCCGATGCGCACATCGAGCTCACCCAGCAACTGGTCGGCCCGCTCCGGATGGTTGCAGATCAGCACCATGTCGCATCCCGCGCCCAGGGCAGCGCGCGCGGCCTCGGTCACCGTGCCGGCCACGCTGGCGCCTTCCATGCTCAGGTCGTCGCTGAAGATCACGCCTTCGAAGCCAAGCTGGGTGCGCAGCACGTCCTGCAGCCAGTAGCGCGAGAAGCCGGCCGGATGCGGGTCGACCTTGGGGTAGATCACGTGCGCCGGCATCACCGACGATAGCGCCATCCCCATCCACTCGTACGGACGCGCGTCCTGCGAGAGGATCTCGTCGAGGCCGCGCTCGTCCACTGGCACGGCCACGTGCGAATCCGCGGCGACAAAGCCGTGCCCCGGGAAATGCTTGCCGCAATTGGCCATGCCGGCCAGCAGCAGGCCGTGGGTCAGGTGGTTGGCGAGCAGGGTCACCACGCGCGGGTCGGCGTGGAAGGCGCGGTCGCCGATCACGGCGCTGAGCCCGTAGTCCAGGTCGAGCACCGGGGTGAAGCTCAGGTCGATATCGCAGGCGCGCAACTCCGCCGCCAGCACATAGCCGCAGGCCACGGCCGCCTTGGTTGCCGCCAGCACATCCTGGTCCCACAACGCGCCGAGCCGGGCCATGGCCGGCAGGTGCGTGAAGCCATCGGTCCTGGCGCGCTGCACCCGGCCACCCTCGTGATCGATGCAGATGAGCACATCGTCGCGCACGGCGCGGATGTCATGCGTCAGCGCCTGCAGCTGCGCGCGCGACTCGAAGTTGCGCGCGAACAGGATCACGCCGCCGGTCAGCGGATGAGAGATGCGGCGGACATCGTCCGCATCGAGCTGCTTGCCTTTGACATCGAGTACAACCGGGCCCGGCCGTTTGCCGGAAATCTTCTTGATCATTTGGAGTCTTCACTAGGCTGGGAGGCGAGCGGCAAGCCGGCGCTGACGCCAGCGCCACCCGGCTCGGCGATCGCAAAAGCGACCGCGTAATCGTGTTCGTCGCTGACACTGACCCGTACCACGAGGCCGCGTTCCCGCAGCCAGGCATCGAGCTCGCCGTGGCAATGCGGATACGGCTCGCCGGAGGGCAGGTTCAGCAGTTCCATCGCGCGCCAGGTCATCGGCCAGCGCATGCCCAGGCCGATCGCCTTGGAGAAGGCCTCCTTGGCGGCGAAGCGCGTGGCCAGGAAGGCGAGCCCGCGTTTTTCCGAGCGCGCCTTGCGGGCGTGGTACTTCTGGAATTCCTGCGGGCCGAGCACCTTCTCGGCAAACCGGCCGCGCGTGCGCTCCATCACGCCCTGCACGCGATCGATCTGGATGATGTCGGTGCCGATGCCGTAGATCACGCTGCGGCGTCCGGACGCGGATAGGTGGTGCCGAGACGCGCCGCCACCATGATGGCCTTCATCTCGCGCACGGCGTTCTGCCAGCCGACAAAGACCGCATGCGCGACGATGGCGTGGCCGATGTTCAGTTCCTTGATGCCGTGCAGCGCGGCAACCGGCTGCACATTGGTGTAGTGCAGGCCGTGGCCGGCGTTGACCACCAGGCCAAGCCGCACGCCGGCATCGACGCCTTCGGCCACGCGGCGCAGCTCGGTGGCCTGCTCCTCGGCCGAATGCGCATCGGCATAGCGCCCGGTGTGCAGTTCCACCACCGGCGCGCCGCAAGCGGCGGCGGCTTCGATCTGCTCGACCTGCGCGTCGATGAACAGCGAGACGCGAATGCCCGCGTCGGCCAGTTGGCGGCAGGCGGCCTTGACCTGCTCGAAGCGCCCGGCCACGTCCAGGCCGCCTTCGGTGGTGACTTCCTCGCGCCGCTCGGGCACCAGGCAGACATCCTGCGGGCGGATCCCGCAGGCGATGTCGAGCATCTCCTGGGTGATCGCGCATTCCAGGTTCATGCGCGTGGCCAGCAGCGGACGCAGCGCGTGCACGTCGGCGTCGCGGATATGGCGTCGGTCTTCACGCAGGTGCAGCGTGATCAAGTCGGCGCCGGCCTGCTCGGCCTGCAGCGCTGCCTGGATCGGATCGGGATAGACCGTGCCGCGCGCATTGCGCAGCGTGGCCACGTGGTCGATATTGACGCCAAGGTCGATGACGCCGGGATGCGCGTGGAAGATCATGCAGGTGGGCTCGAAGGGCTCAGAAGTAAATCAGAGATAGTGCAGGTCGATCAGGATCTGGCGCGTCTTCAGCGGCGCGCCTTGCAAATAATAATGCAGCAGGAAGCGCATCAGGGCACGACTTTGCGTGACAGTTTGTGTCCGGCTATAGTCGTCCTGCGACATGTCGAGCAGCGTCTGCCCGGAAACCACCGGCCAGGATGACGGATCGCTGGCCTGCGCGCGGCGCACGCCACGCTCGGGCTGGTAGACATAGTCCAGCTCCGGCTCGACCGTCTCGCCGGAATTGGCGCATTCATCGAAGGCCACCGCAAAGCCTGTTTCCTGCAGCAGCACACGCTCGAAGCCGCGCAGCACCAAGCCAGCCGGCTCGCCCTGCGAGAGCTGGGTCAGCGTGGCCATGTACTGGCGGAACAGGGTAACGTGGGCGTCTTCGCGGGCGCAAAAGCGCAGCAGCAATTCGTTGAGATAGAAGCCCGAGAGCAAGGCGTCGCTTGCCAGCGGCAGCATGCCGCCAACCCACTCCGCGCGCGTCAGCGTCTTGACCTCGCCGCGGCCGCTCCATGACAGGGAGATCGGCTGGAAATGCTGGAGCACCGGGCGCAGCGCCGAATGCGGCCGCTTGGCGCCCTTGGCCACCATGGCCACGCGGCCGTGGTCGCGCGTGAACACATCGAGGATCAGGCTGGTTTCGCGGTAGGGCCAGGCATGCAGCACGAAGCCGGGCTGGTTGGCGACGCGCAGCTCCGTGCGCGCCGGCACGATGCGCAACGCGCGATCCATCATCGCGCGTTGCTCCGCCACCGCCATGCCGGGCACGGCGTGGCTGTCCAGCAGTTCGGCGGCTTCTTCCACCACCGGGTCAATGCGGCGGGCCTTCAGGGCAGGCCCGCCCGCTCTCTCACTCATAGCCGTAGGCGCGCAATCCAGCTTCGTTGTCGGCCCAGCCGCTCTTGACCTTGATGAACATCTCCAGGTAGACCTTGCCGTCGAACAGCTTCTCCATGTCGATGCGGGCCTCCGTGGAGATGGTCTTGAGCTTGGCGCCCTTGTTGCCGATGATCATGGCCTTGTGCCCGTCGCGCTCGACCAGGATGGTGGCAAAGATGCGCCGCAGCCGGCCTTCGGTCTCGAACTTTTCGATGATGACCGTGCTGGTGTACGGCAACTCGTCGCCGGTCCACCGGAACACCTTCTCGCGGATGATCTCGGAGGCCATGAAGCGCTCGCTGCGATCGGTCATGGAGTCGGCGTCGTACATCGGCTCGCCTTCCGGCAGGTAGGGCCGGATGATGGCGAGAAGGCGCTCGATGTGGTCGTGCGTCTTGGCCGACATCGGCACCACTTCCGCGAACTGGAACTGGTGCCCCATCTTTTCCAGGAAGGGCATCATCACCTCGGCCCGGTCCGCGCCAAGGCGATCCAGCTTGTTGGTGACCAGCAGCACCGGCACCTTCTTTGGCAGCAGCGACAGCACCTTCTCGTCGTCGGCGCCGTAGTAGCCGGCCTCAACCACGAACAGCACCAGGTCCACCGACGACAGGGTCGAGGTGACGGCGCGGTTCAGCGAGCGGTTCAGCGCGCTGGCATGGCGGGTCTGGAAACCCGGCGTATCGACGAAGACGAACTGGGCGTCCTCGGTGGTCTGGATGCCAACGATGCGGTGGCGCGTGGTTTGCGCCTTGCGGGAGGTGATGCTGACTTTCTGGCCAACCAGCGCGTTCATCAGCGTGGACTTGCCGACGTTGGGACGCCCGACAATGGCCACGGTGCCGCAGCGGAACGCTGCGGTAGGGGTACCCGCGGCGTCTTGCTGCGGATCGGTAGATTCGGTCATTCCTTCAACCTGAGAGACAACTGGGGATCGGGTGGCACCGGTTGCTTGCGCGTCTTGCCGGTGCGCTCGGCCCGGCTGCGCTTGAGCAACTGGGGCACGAGCTTTTGCACCTCGTCGAGCGCCAGCTTGGCGGCGGCTTGTTCGGCGGCACGGCGCGACGCGCCAGTACCGAACACCCGCACTTCCAGTTTAGGCACGGTGCACTCGACTTCAAACTGCTGGTTATGCGCGGCGCCATGGGTGGCGATCACGTTATATTGCGGCAGGGCTATCTTGTGGCCTTGCAGGTACTCCTGCAACAGCGTCTTGGCATCCTTGCCCAGCGTGCGCGGATCCACTTGCTCGAGGATGGGGATGTAGAGCTTGCGGATCAGCGTGCGCGCGCCTTCGAAGCCGGCATCGAGGAAGACGGCGCCGACGATGGCTTCCAGCGCATCGGCAAGGATCGAAGGGCGGCGGAAACCGCCGCTCTTCAGTTCGCCCTCGCCTAGGCGCAGCGCCTCGGACAACTGCAGCATCTGGGCAATTTCATACAGCGCCTGCTGCTTGACCAGATTGGCGCGCACGCGGGAGAGATCGCCTTCGTCGAGCTTGCTGAACATGCCGTACAGCATATCGGCCACGGCGCAGTTCAGCACCGAATCGCCCAGGAATTCCAGGCGTTCGTTGTGCAAGGCACTGTGGCTGCGGTGCGTCAGCGCCTGCTGCAGCAATTCTGGCTTGCTGAAGCGGTAGCCGAGGCGTTGCTGCAAGGCATCGAGGTTCATGTCAGTACTGCGTTCCCGAATAGGTAATCATAAGGCTCAGAGGGCCGTATAACGGCACCTCGTTACGGTAGGAAAAGCCCACCGAGCGGATCGTGCCATTGTCGTCTTCGTGAATATCCAGATCGTCGCTGCGCACAGCGGTAATACGGTCAATCTGTGCCTGCTTGGCGAAATAATCGGCCACTTCGCGCTTGTTGGATGCCTGTTGCTTGGCATAACTGACGGCGCGCTTGACCGAAAAGTACTCCAGCAAGCTTGGGATCGCCCTGACCGCCGGGATCACGATGCCCCCGACGACCAAGATGACGATCAGCAAGCTGCCAAGGGAGAATCCGCGCGCCTTGTACCGCCCCGCCAGACGCGCTTTCCCCCTCTTTGAACCAACCTCCCGACGCGATTGATCCACTTGTTCCGCTTGTTCTGCTAGTGCCGTTTGACCAGCTTGACCCTTTTGACCGTTTTGACCGTTTTGACCCATGTTGCGCTTTCCCTCGCTTGACTGGAGTGATTTATTCGCGCCGCGGAAGGCTTACTTGAACGCCCCCACGCGTCCGATATTGCCGAGGTTCATCCAGATCAGGAATGCCCGGCCGACAATATTCTGATCGGGCACGAAGCCCCAATAACGTGAATCCAGGCTGTTGTCGCGGTTGTCGCCCATCACAAAATAGTGACCTTGCGGCACCTTGCAGGTCAGCCCTTGCTGATTGTAAGTGCAGTTTTCGTGGAACGGAAAATCGGGATCCGCGCCGGAGACAAACGACGGCCGGTCGGCGTCGTTGAGGATACCGTGCTCCGGGCCGTCGGGCAGCTTCTCGTGGAAGTGCTTCGAATACGAAAGCCGTTCTTCATCCAGGTAGTCGGGCAGCGAGCCGTAATCCGCGGCCTTGCCGTTGATGGTCAGGCGCTTGTTCTGGTAGCTCACCACATCGCCCGGTACCCCGATGACGCGCTTGATGTAGTCGAGGGACTGATCCTTCGGGTAGCGGAACACCATCACGTCGCCGCGCTTCGGGTCGCCGACCGAGAGGATCTTCTTGTTCACCACCGGCAGCCTGATGCCGTAATCGTACTTGTTGACCAGGATGAAGTCGCCGATCAGCAGCGTCGGGATCATCGAGCCGGACGGGATCTTGAACGGCTCGACCACGAAGGAGCGCAGCACGAACACGGCCAGGATCACCGGGAAGAAGCTTGCCGAATACTCCAGCCACCACGGCTGGCGCAGCTTTTCCTCGGCGAGGCGGCTACGCGACGTGTCGATCTCGCCGACGCCGTAGCGTCCCTGGAGATCGGATTTGCGCGCATCGAACTCGGCCAGCGCCGATTGGGCGGAAAGCCGCCGCTGCTTCTCGAACACCAGTTTGTCGGCCACCCAGGCAATGCCCGTAATAACCACCAGCACAAAAAGGATCAGTGCAAAATTCATGTCGGCTAGATCTTCGTGTTGTTTTGATTGAGTCCGCGTCAACCACTGCCGAAGAGCCTGCCGGCAGCGCCGGCGCGGCCCTGCCGGCTTACTTGTCGCCCACCTGCAGGATTGCGAGGAAGGCCTCCTGGGGAATCTCGACCGAGCCCACCTGCTTCATGCGCTTCTTGCCCGCCTTCTGCTTCTCCAGCAGTTTCTTCTTACGCGAGATATCGCCGCCGTAGCACTTGGCAAGCACGTTCTTGCGCAGCGCCTTGACGTTCTCGCGCGCGATGACGTTGACGCCGATGGTGGCCTGGATGGCTACGTCGTACATCTGGCGCGGGATGATCTCGCGCATCTTGGATACGACTTCGCGGCCACGGTATTGCGAGTTGGAGCGGTGCACGATCACGGACAAGGCATCGACCTTGTCGCCGTTGATCAGGATGTCGACCTTGACCACATCGGCGGCGCGATATTCCTTGAACTCATAGTCCATCGAGGCATAGCCGCGCGACACGGACTTCAGCCGGTCGAAGAAGTCCATGACGATTTCCGCCATCGGGATCTCGTATGTAAGCTGCACCTGCTTGCCGTGGTAGCTCATGTTGATCTGCGTGCCGCGCTTCTGCGTGCACAGCGTGATCACCGAGCCGACGTAGGCCTGCGGCATGTACAGGTTGACCGTGACGATCGGCTCGAGGATGTTCTCGATACGGCTCGGGTCCGGCATCTTGGCCGGGTTCTCCACGATCAGCTTGGTCTTGTCGCGCATGTCGACCTCGTACACCACCGTCGGTGCGGTGGTGATGAGGTCCATGTCGAATTCGCGCTCCAGGCGCTCCTGCACGATCTCCATGTGCAGCAGGCCCAGGAAGCCGCAGCGAAAGCCGAAGCCAAGCGCCTGCGACACCTCGGGCTCGTACTGCAGGGACGCGTCGTTGAGCTTGAGCTTTTCCAGGGATTCGCGCAGGGCTTCATACTGGTTGGCTTCCACCGGGTACAGGCCGGCGAACACCTGCGGCTTGACTTCCTTGAAGCCAGGCAGCGGTTCGGCCGCCTTGCGCGCCATGGTGGTGATGGTGTCGCCCACCTTGGCAGCCTTCAACTCCTTGATGCCGGCGATCACGAAGCCCACCTGCCCTGCCTGCAATGACTCGCGCGGCAGCGACTTGGGCGAGAATACGCCGACCTGCTCGACCAGGTGCTGCGAGCCCGTGGCCATCAGCAGGACCTTGTCCTTGGGCCTGAGGGTGCCGTTGACCACGCGCACCAGCATCACCACCCCCACGTAGTTGTCGAACCACGAGTCGATGATCAGGGCCTGCAGCGGGGCAGCGGGATCGCCCTTGGGCGGCGGCACGCGGGCGATCATCGCCTCGATGACGTCCTCCACGCCAAGGCCGGTCTTGGCCGAGCAAGGCGTGGCGTCATGCGCGTCGATGCCGATCACTTCCTCGATCTCGCGGATCGCGTTTTCGGGATCGGCCGACGGCAGGTCGATCTTGTTCAATACCGGCACCACTTCCACGCCCAGTTCGATCGCCGTGTAGCAGTTGGCGACGGTCTGCGCCTCCACGCCCTGCGAGGCATCGACCACCAGCAGCGCGCCTTCGCAGGCGGACAGCGAGCGGCTCACTTCATAGCTGAAGTCGACGTGTCCCGGGGTGTCGATGAGGTTGAGGTTGTAGATCTTGCCGTCGCGCGCCTTGTAGCTCAGCGCCGCGGTCTGCGCCTTGATGGTGATGCCGCGCTCCTTCTCGATGTCCATCGAGTCAAGCACCTGCGCCTCCATCTCGCGATCGGACAGGCCTCCGCAGAGTTGGATGATGCGGTCGGCCAGGGTCGATTTACCGTGGTCGATGTGGGCGATGATCGAGAAATTGCGGATATGGTCCATCTGATGCTCAGGGGTGCGCCGTTTCAGGCCACGAAGTGCCCGCGTGGGCACGCCGGGCGGCGCAGCAATTATGAACGACCTGGAACTGGCGCCCTGCGGGGCGCGCGCCGATCCCGGTCGCAGGTTGGTGACGCAGACTTTACGCCAAAGTGCGATTTTACCGTATTTTCAAGGGCTTCCGTATTGCGAAATGGGCCGCGGCGCTAGCCCTGCGGCCAGACCAGGCTTCGCCGGGCGCACTTATGTACCATCGACCGTCCCATTGCCCACCCGTTCGGCCGCCCGCGGCCCCACATGTGCGGCCAACCACGCCCTCACCCGCTGTTCATCGAGAAAGTAATGGCACAACTCCACGTCCGGGCCGGCCGGGGAACCGGCCATCAGCACGGGCACCAGCTCGTCGAAACGGGCGACGGCCGCCGGATCGGTATCCACGTCCACCTCATGCAGGACAAAGGAAAAATCGCGCCGGAGCGGCTCCAGCGCGATTTTCATGTCCTCGCACAGATGGCAGTAGCTTCTGCCATACAGTGTGAGATCGGCCATGATGGCTGCGCCGGTCAGCGCGAGGACATCGTGCCCGGCCGCAAGGTGAGCACCTGGGTGGCATCCCCACGGCGCACGAACACCGCGGCGATCTTGGCCTTGTCGAGTCCCTTGACCAGTTCGTTGAACTGCTTCGGGCTGGTCACATCGCTGTCGCCCAGGCGCAGGATGATGTCGCCCGGGCGAATGCCGGCGCGCATCGCCGGCCCATCCGCCTGCTCGACCTCGACCCCCGACTTGATCTTGAGTTCTTTGAGCTTAGCGTCGGGAATCTCGTTGACGATCAGGCCAAGCGCATTGGGCTTGGCCGCCGGCGGGCTGCCTTCGTCGCGCTGGCTGTTGCCGCGGGTTTTCACCTTCGCATCCGCATCCAGCTCGGCCACGGTGATGGACACCTCGCGCGTCGCGCCCTTGCGCCAGAGTTGCAGCGGAACACGCGTGCCCGGCTTGATGTCGCCGACCATGCGCGGCAGGTCCGACGCCTTCTCGATGTCGCGGCCGTTGAACTTGAGGATGATGTCGCCAGCCTCGATCCCGGCCTTCTCGGCAGGGCCACCGGGCTCGACGCTGCCGACCAGCGCGCCCCGGGCACGGCCCAGTCCGAGCGAATCGGCAACTTCCTTGGTCACGTCCCCGATTGCCACCGCGATACGTCCGCGCGTGACCTTACCGGTCGCCTTTAGCTGCTCGGTGACCCGCAAGGCTTCATCGATCGGGATGGCGAAGGAGATGCCCATATACCCGCCGCTACGGCTGTAGATCTGCGAGTTGATGCCGATCACTTCGCCGCGCAGGTTGATCAGCGGGCCGCCGGAATTGCCGGGGTTGACCGCCACATCGGTCTGGATGAACGGCAGGTAGTCACCGGTATCGCGCCCCTTGGCGGAGACAATGCCGGCAGTCACGGTGTTATCGAGGCCAAAGGGAGAACCGATGGCCAGCACCCACTCGCCAGCGCGGACCTTGTCCGAGTCGCCAAGCGGCAGCTTGGGCAGGCCAGTCGCGTCAACCTTGAGCAAGGCGACATCGGTGCGCTTGTCCGAGCCGATCAGCTTGGCCTTGAACTCGCGCTTGTCAGGCAGCGTGACGTAGATGGTTTCGGCATCCGCGACCACGTGAGCATTGGTCATCACATAGCCATCCTGGCTGATGACGAACCCCGATCCCACCCCGCGGCTCTGCTCCTCGCCCTGTGGCGGCTGGCCGCGGCGCGGGGCGCCCGGCGGCGTGGGTGCGCCAGGCATGGGCACACCAAAGAAACGGCGGAAGAACTCTGCCATTTCGTCGTCTTCGGTCCCGGGAGTGCCGCGCGAGCGCACGCGCTCGGTGGTACGGATGTTCACGACAGCCGGACCAGCCTTTTCCACCAGGTCGGTGAAATCGGGCAGGTTATAGGACGGCGCGGCGGCCTGTGCGTGGCTCAGCTCGGCGGCAAAGGGCGCAAAGGCGAGAATGGCAGCCATGAGCACGGTCCGAGCCAAGGCTGGAGATCTTGGTGACATCGTCGACTCCTGGGAAATCAGCGAAAAGAGGAAGAAAGCACAGGCAGCAGGGTTGCCGGCCGGCGGCGACCCGGTGGCGATGTTCACGCCTCCGGCAACGCCGCGATTCGGCTTAATGGGCCTTCGGTGGTTTGTATTCTACCGCCGAGGCAAACTGCCTCACTGTGGCAGGCGGGACTTCGCCCACCACCGTGATCCAGAAATCGGCTACGCGGCGTACCACGACCTGCGTGGCACCCAGCGAGGCGACGCCCTCGCGGCGCACGCGCTGCTCGGAAACCGGCTCGATAAACACCGACAGGCCGGTCAAGCCATCGCTGTAAACGATCTGGAGCACTTCGAAGACATTGCCGCGCGGATTGGCCTGCGGCGCGCGCAGCTCTCCCAGTGGGCGGCGAACCTCGCGGATCTTCAGGAACCCCTTGACCGGAACCGCGATGCTCCAGCCTTCGTCGGCAATATTGGCCGGATGGTTGGTCACCTCATAGTGCGTCCAGGAGCCGGAGTTCTTGATGGCCGTGAGAATGCGCTGCTTTTCCGATGGCACGCCAATATCGACTTGCGAGAAAGCCACCTGTTCCAGCACCTTGCCGCCCTCGCCCAGGGTCTGGGCACGCATCAGCAAGCCGGAATTCTTCTCCGCCCAGAGCCGCACAGCGTAGCGCGCTGCGTCATGCGGCTCGAGCGAGAAGACCTCGCACTCGACGCCAGCCACGCGCTCGTCCGGGAGCTTGCGCATATCGTAGATATCGAGCACATCGCTCTTGTTGGTGGCCAGCAGCGCCGGGAAACGATCCTTGGCCTCCTGCTTCTCCACCACCACCAGCTTGGCCTCGGGAATCAGGCTGTGGACGATGTCATTCTGGCGCAGCACTTCGCGCGGCTTGCCGTCGAGCGTCTCAAGCCGTTCGTACTCGTTGTTGACGAGATCGCTGTAGTGCTGGATGCGTGATGCATGCATCACGCTGCCGCGCTGATAAATCAGCGTGCCGACATAATTCTCGCGCTGGGCCGCGCGATGGATCTTGTTGAGCCAGGCCGTTGCGTCGCGACGGGCCAGCGTATTGTCCGGCGGCTGCGCAGTTGCCGCAGCCGCAGTCAGACACAAGGCCAGAAAAAAGGACCTGCGAAGGGCCCCAATTCTGTGTGCGCCCGCTACGTTGGCGGGCGACCATCCTTTATGCATGTCCGGCATTATTCCTGCGAATTGTCCTGAGAGAAGTTTGCGCTGTTAGCCACTTGGCGCATGGTCGGCACTACCGCATCGGTGGCAACCGAGACGCGGTGGGCACGAAGATATTCGTCCAGACGGGGATCGCGGATCATCTGCGCGTTGTCGGCGGAGACGGTCACGATGCCGCCAGCCTTTGGCGCTGCAGGTTGTTCGACACGTGCCACTACCGCATCCGGCGTGCCGAGGTCGGCGGCGCCACGCATCTGCGGCACGGCCACCCAGCTGACGGCGGCCACTGCGGCGGCAATCGCGGTGCTCGGCATGACGCGCCGCACCCACGACGGCTTGAACAGCAGGCGATGGGCCGACGACGCCTTGGCGACGGCAGGCACCAGCACATGCGGTTCGCTGCCCAGACGAGCGGAAAACCGGGAAAGAAAATCATCGGTCGAGCCGGCATGCGTCAGTTCTTCCGAACGCAGGGCATCGCCAATCAATTGATAAGAGGCCCAGCTTGCCATGCCTGCCTCGCTTTTCGCGAGGTCCAGCACTGCGTTTACTTCGTGCGGCGCCAGCTCGCCATCCATCAGCACGGAGATTTGCTCCGCTGCTTCCACTTCATGAACCGACTGCTTATGAGCCTGACCCATTTCCCACCCCTAGAAAAACCATTGAACAACCGACAATCCCGTCTACCGCTTTGTCGTTTTTCGATGCAGGAATAGGCTGCAACGCTGGCCGCACGACATTTTATTTACTGCTCACCACTACGTATAACTACCTACTACCACCGCTTGCCCTCTGCCGTTCCCAGCAGCGGGCGCAATTTGTCGGCAATCGCCTCGCGCGCCCGGAAGATGCGTGACCGGACCGTGCCGATCGGGCAACCCATGGCTTCCGCGATCTCCTCGTAGCTGAGGCCCTCGATCTCGCGAAGCGTGATGGCGGTGCGCAATTCCTCAGGCAGTGCTTCCATTGCGCGGTTGACCGTCTCGGCCACCTGGCGGGTATGGAGCATCGACTCCGGCGTATTGATATCTCTTAGTTGCTCACCGTCCGCAAAAGTTTCAGCCTCTTCGGCATCGATATCACTGGAGGCTTCCGGCCGGCGTCCCTGGGTCGCCAGGTAGTTCTTCGCCGTGTTAACCGCAATCCGGTACAACCAGGTGTAGAACGCCGACTCACCGCGAAACTGCGGCAAGGCACGATACGCCTTGATAAAGGCATCTTGTGCTACATCCTCCACTTCCGCGGAATCCCGCACCAAACGCGAAATGAGCCTGATGATCTTGCGGTGGTACTTCACCACCAACAATTCAAAGGCCCGCTTATCGCCCTGCTGGACGCGTTCAACGAGGAGCTGATCGGCTTCGCGTTCGCTCACGAATATTTCACCTGCAGTGTATCTCTTGGTATCGTCTTCACGACAAACGTTGTATTTTACCTACGTTGCGGGCCGCACGGTCAGTGCGTTGCAACGCATATTGTGAAGAATGGTTGAAATGGTCGCGCATCAACCGGCCTCGTCGGTCGCCGGGACTTCGCGGCGCGCAACCCGAATGGTGCGCCTCAAGGCGCGCAAAGCGCTGGCGCCGGCAAATGCACGATTGACCACCAGCACACGCGGCGGCCGTCCGGCCACCGGTTCCAGGGCCAGCACGAGCGCCAGCTCGCCCAATTCCCAGCTGGATTCCACCCGCGCTATCGCGCGGCGGCCGTCCGGCATATCGACCAGGATGCCCGGCCGGCCAGTGCGGTCCCGCCCTTGCGCCAGGCCGCCGTACGTACAGGCGGCACCGCGCCAGAGCGTGGGCCAATGCCAGGCCAGCCAGCCGCACAACCCGGCCAGGCCACCTACCAACAGCCACTGCGTTGAATCCCAGCCTTGCGCCGAGCGCCCCAGCTCCTGCACGCCTTGCCGGGCCAGCAACACGAACGTTGCCAGCTCGCAGGCCAGGAACAGCGCCAAGGCCCACCGCAAGGGATGGGCCCTGACCGAACGCAAAGGGGAAGCCACCCGGCGGCCGCCGGGTTCAGGCGCGACGGAAGACAAGCGTGCCGTTGGTGCCGCCGAAGCCGAAGTTGTTTTTCACCGCCACGTCGATCTTCAGGTCACGTGCCGTATTGGCCACGTAATCCAGGTCGCACTCGGGATCCTGGTTGAAGATATTGATGGTCGGCGGCGACACCTGGTGGTGCAGCGCCAGCACGGTGAAGACCGACTCAAGCCCGCCCGCGCCGCCCAGCAAGTGGCCGGTCATCGACTTGGTCGAGTTGACCGCCAGCTTGTAGGCGTGATCGCCAAAGGCCAGCTTGATAGCCTCGGTCTCATTCTTGTCGCCAAGCGGAGTCGAGGTGCCATGCGCATTCAGGTAGCCGACTTCGTCCGCATTGATGCCCGCGTCCCTGAGGGCGTTGGCCATGCAGCGGCGGGGACCGTCCATATTGGGCGCGGTCATGTGGTAAGCGTCGCCGCTCATGCCGAAGCCAATCAGCTCCGCATAGATCCTGGCGCCGCGAGCCTTGGCCGACTCGTACTCCTCGAGCATGACCACACCGGCACCCTCGCCCAGCACGAAGCCATCGCGCTCCTTGTCCCAGGGGCGGGAGGCGGCAGCGGGGTCATCGTTACGGGTCGACAGCGCGCGCGCGGCGGCGAAACCGCCGATGCCCAGCGGCGAGACGGTGGATTCAGCGCCACCGGCCAGCATCACGTCGGCATCCCCCGCCTGGATCAGGCGGGCCGCCAGGCCAATGCTGTGCAGGCCGGTGGTGCAAGCCGTGACCGCGGCCAGGTTGGGGCCCTTGAGTCCATGGATGATGGACAGGTGGCCCGAGATCATGTTGATGATCGAGCCCGGCACGAAGAACGGGGAGATCCGACGCGGACCGCGATTGGTCAGCTCCGCGTGGGTATCCTCGATCATCGGCAGCCCGCCGATGCCCGATCCGACCAGCACGCCAATGCGGTCCGCATTGGCTTCGGTCACTTCGTAGCCGCTATCCTTCAGCGCTTGCGAACCCGCTGCGATGCCATAGTGGATAAAGGTATCCATATGGCGGGCTTCCTTGGCCGGGATGTAGTCCTCGGCATTGAACCCCTTGACCTCGCCGGCGAAGTGCACGGCAAGCGCGGAATGATCGAATTTGGTGACGGTGGCAATGCCAGACTTGCCGGCAACCAGGTTGGCCCAGCCTTCGGCAACCGTGTTTCCGACCGGAGACACAAGGCCAAGCCCAGTGACGACGACGCGACGACGGCTCACTATGATTTCCTACGGGTACGTGAAGCAAAACCGGATTGGGAATCGATGCCGGCCAACGGCCAGCAGCTGGCTGCACCGATGCCGGCGCAACGCATCCAATTGTGCTTCTTCGAACAGACGAAAGCCACAGAAAACAGCGCAGCGGACCCATGGGTCCACGCGCCTGCCTTCTGTGGCTCGGAATTCAGATACGACAGGCTTAGGCCTTGACGTGTGCAGTGGCGTAATCGATTGCCTGTTGCACGGTCGTGATCTTCTCGGCTTCCTCATCAGGAATTTCCATGCCGAATTCATCTTCCAACGCCATCACCAGTTCAACCGTGTCGAGCGAGTCAGCGCCCAGATCGTTCACGAACGAGGATTCGGTCTTGATGTCTGCCTCGGCCACGCCGAGTTGCTCTGCCACGATTTTCTTGACGCGTTGTTCGATATTGTCCATGTAACCCTCCAGGGAAGTTCGACAAAAAGTGGGCGCATTTTAGCAGGTTTGGGCCATAAAAATGCCCCCTGCCTTCTCTTGCAAGAACAGCGCCCGATCAGTTTTAAAAATAACCACTTCACACAGCTTCTACCGGCTTCTCCATCGAACCCGACGCTGCGCAAGGTGATCAATTCATGTACATGCCACCATTCACATGGAGCGTTGTACCAGTAATGTAGGCCGCCTGCGGACCTGCCAGGAAGGCCACCGCATGCGCGATGTCTTCCGGCTGGCCGAGCCGGCCCAACGGGATCTGCGTCTTCAGTGCCGCATGCTGCTCTTCCGACAGAACCTTGGTCATGTCGGTATCGATAAAGCCCGGCGCCACGCAATTGACGGTGACGTTGCGGCTGCCGATCTCACGCGCCAGCGCGCGGCTCATGCCTTCCACGCCGGCCTTGGCCGCCGCGTAGTTCATCTGGCCCGGGTTGCCGGTCGAGCCGACCACCGAAGTGATGTTGATGATACGGCCACCGCGGGCCTTCATCATCGGGCGCAGCACGGCACGCGACAGGCGGAACACCGCCGTCATGTTGGTCTCGATCACCGCGCTCCAGTCCTCATCCTTCATGCGCATGGCGAGCTGGTCCTGGGTGATGCCGGCGTTGTTCACCAGCACGCCGAGGCTGCCATGCGTCTTGACCAGCTCGTCGATCAGCGCTTCGGAAGCCGCCGCATCATTGACGTTGAGCACGGCGCCGCGACCCTTGCCGCCGGCTGCCGCCAGGTACTCGCTGATCGCAGCGGCGCCCGCCTCGCTGGTGGCGGTACCCACCACAGTGGCGCCCTGGGCGGCCAGTTCCAGTGCGATGGCGCGGCCAATGCCGCGCGATGCGCCGGTCACCAGCGCGACCTGGTCTTCCAGAAATTTTGTCATTGCGTTGGTCCTTATTTACTTCAGCAGCGCCAGCGTTTCCTGCAGGGAGGCCGGATCGAAGATCGCCCCGCCCACCAGGTTGCCGTCGATACGCTTGGTCATGCCGGCCAGCACCTTGCCGGGGCCGCACTCGATTACATGGGTCACGCCTTGCGCAGCGATCTTCTGCACGCACTCGACCCAGCGCACCGGGGCTGCGGCCTGGCGGACCAGCGCGTCCTTGATGGCTTGCGGGTCGTTGACGATGGCGACATCGACGTTGTTCACCAGCGGAATCGACGGTGCGGCAAACGCCATGCCGGCCATCCGCTCGCGCAGGCGGTCCGATGCGGGCTTGAGCAGCGATGAGTGGAACGGCGCCGACACCGGCAGCGGCAGCGCGCGCTTGGCGCCACGTGCCTTGGCCAGTTCGCAGGCCTTCTCCACGGCAGCCTTGTTGCCGGCGATCACCACCTGCGACGGGGCGTTGAAGTTCACGGCTTCCACCACGCCGGCACCGGTCGCGGACGCTTCAGCGCAAGCGGCGCGCACGTCATCGTCGGACAGGCCCAGGATGGCCGCCATGCCGCCCTCGCCCACCGGCACGGCTTCCTGCATGGCTTGTGCGCGAAAGCGCACCAACGGCACCGCGTCAGCGAAGGGGATCACCCCGGCCGCCACCAGCGCGGAATACTCACCCAGGCTGTGCCCCGCCACCACGGCCGGAGCCGGGCCGCCGGCGTCGAGCCAGGCACGGTAGATGGCCACCGCGGCAGTCAGCATCACCGGTTGCGTGTTGGTGGTGAGGCTCAGGTCCTCGGCCGGGCCTTCGGTGATCAGTCGGCCCAGGTCCTGCCCGAGCGCGGCGGATGCCTCGTCCAGCGTGGCGCGGACTACCGCATTGTCGGCAAAAGCATTGAGCATGCCGACTGCCTGCGAGCCTTGCCCTGGGAATACAAAGGAGAATTTCATCGCAATCGAATCGTAAAGATGAATGGCGCCAGGTCGGCGCAGCGGCATGACACCGCGGCGCCGGCCCGAATATTACATGCGTAGCAGTACCGCGCCCCAGGTGAAGCCGCCGCCGACGCCTTCCATCAGCACGTGATGCCCGGCGCCGATGCGGCCATCGCGCACCGCCACGTCAAGCGCCAGCGGGATCGAGGCAGCCGAGGTGTTGCCGTGCTCATGCACCGTAGCCACCATGCGCTCCACAGGCAGGCCAAGCTTCCTGGCCGTGCTTTGCATGATGCGGATATTGGCCTGGTGCGGGATCAGCCAGTCGACCTTGTCCGCCGGGAACTGCGCGCCGGCGAGTGCTTCACGCGCGACCTTGTCGAGCACGGTGACCGCCAGCTTGAACACCGCCTGGCCGTCCATGTGCAGGAATGGGTTGCCGGTGATATTGCCGCCGGAGACATTGCCCGGCACGCACAGGATATCCACATGGCTGCCGTCGGAGTGCATCGCCGACGACAGGATGCCGGGCTCCTCGGAGGCCGACAGCACGACCGCGCCGGCACCGTCGCCGAACAGCACGCAGGTGGTGCGGTCGTTGAAATCCAGGATGCGGGAGAACACTTCCGAGCCGATGACCAGCGCGTTGCGATGCGAGCCGCTGCGGATGAATTTCTCGGCCGTGGCCAGCGCGTAGACAAAGCCGGAACACACCGCCTGCAGGTCGAACGCCGCGCAGTGGTTGGTGATGCCAAGCTTTTGCTGCACCAGGCAGGCGGCGCTCGGGAAGACGAAATCGGGCGTGGACGTAGCGACGATGATCAGGTCGATGCTCTGGCGATCGATGCCGGCCGCCTCCAGCGCGCGCTCCGCTGCCTTGACCGCGAGGTCGCTGCTGGTGACATCCGGCTCTGCCCAATGGCGGGCAGAGATGCCACTGCGCGAAAAGATCCATTCGTCGCTGGTCTCGATGCCCTTCTCAGCCAGTTGCGCCGCGAGATCGTGGTTAGTGACACGCCGCGGAGGCAAATAGCTCCCGGTACCGATGATTTTTGCGTAGCTTGTCATGTAATGTCGGATCGATCGTGTGGCCACGGGTCGTTGCCCGTAGCATCTACATCAGGACCTCAGGCGGCGTGCGGGCTTGGACTGGAATCCTGGGCGCCTGACTGCGGGCCGGTAGCCGGGGTGCTGTTACCTGCCTTGTTGGCGAAAGCCTGGATGGTGCGTTCGATCACACCGTTCCTGGCCGCATCATACCCGCGTTTGATAGCCCACTCAAAAGCGTGGGCATCGGCGGAGCCGTGGCTCTTGATGACCAGTCCGCGCAGCCCGAGCAGGGACGCGCCGTTGTAGCGCGCCGGGTCCAGGCGCCGGGACAGCCGCTTGAGCACCGGCAAGGCCAGCACTGCCAGCAATTTGGTGAACCACGAACGCGTGAATTCTTCCTTGATCATGTTGGCGATCATCTTGGCCAGCCCTTCGCTGCTCTTTAGCGCGACGTTGCCGACGAAGCCATCGCAAACCACGATATCGGTAGTGCCTTTGAAGATATCATTGCCCTCCACGTTGCCGTAGAAGTTGAGCTCCGATGCGCGCAGCAGCTCACCCGCGCGCTTCACCACGTCGTTGCCCTTGATCACTTCCTCGCCGATGTTCAGCAGGCCGACGCTGGGTCGCTCCTTGTGATCCACCACCGCCACCATGGCCTCGGCCATGCGCGCGAACTGCAGCAGGTGCTCGGGCTCGCAGTCGGCATTGGCGCCGAGGTCGAGCACCGTGGTGCCCCAGCCCTGCTCGTTGGGGATGGTGGTGGCGATTGCCGGCCGCTCGATGCCTTCGAGCGTCTTGAGCACATAGCGCGACACCGCCATCAGGGCTCCGGTATTGCCAGCCGAGATGCACGCGCCAGCCAGCCCTTCCTTCACCTGGGTCACCGCCACGCGCATCGAGGAATCCTTCTTCCTGCGCAGTGCCACCTCAACGGGGTCATCCATGGTGATGACTTCGGACGCGGTCACAATGCGCACGCGCGGATGGTCGAGCGCGTGCAGCTTCTTGAGCTGCGGCTCGATGCTGTCCCGCAAGCCGACCAGCACCACTTCGGCGTCGCTATGGCTTGAGAGAAAACTGATCGCCGCCGGTACGGTCACGGAGACACCGTGATCGCCACCCATGCAGTCGATAGCTAGTTTGATCGTCATTGTTTCCTGGTGCAGAAGCGCTTGTCGGCGTGACTTGAAATCCTGGCTCCCGAGCCGGGCAGGCATGAGCCTGACCGGCCGGTGGCAACCCGACGGCACTCCCGGAGCGCTACACGGCAAGATCTGGCGCCGCCCTCGCCGCCGCGCATGGCGCGTAGCCATGCACTCAGCTTGAGCCGGCGGCGCAAATCGGCCTGATGGAAGCCTGCGCTACGGTTTGCGCTGCGAGCGCGCAACAAAAAAGCGGCAACGATTTTGCCGCTTTTTTGTTTTTGACCTACCAACGTGCGCGTACGAGACGCAAAGTCACGCCGAACGATCTGTCAGTCGTTCTTGGTCTTGATGACCTTGCGGCCACGATAGTAGCCGTTCGGGCTCACGTGGTGACGCAGGTGGGTTTCGCCCGTGGTCGGTTCCACTGCCAGCGCTGCCGTGGTCAGGTGGTCGTGCGAGCGATGCATGCCGCGCTTGGAGGGCGACTTCTTGTTCTGTTGAACTGCCATGATGACTCCTTCGAGAATTTTTCAATGGTAACACACGCATCCCGCACGAGGCGTAGCCGGGCCCGGCCGGATGCTGATCCTGGTGCCCTCAAACGCTGCCAGATGCCGGCGAACCGGCTTCAGTGCTTCGTCTTCAGGCCGGCCAGCGCCGCAAAGGGCGAAGGCCGTTTTTCTTCTTCCGGCAGAACCTCTGGTTCAGGTTCGGCCTGTCCGTCCACCCCGGTCACGAGACTTTCGTGCACCGTGGGGCAAACGTCATGCTTGGGCGCCACCGGCAAAGCCAGCAGCACTTCATCTTCAATCAGCGTCAGCAGGTCGAAACGCTTGGAGCCGACGATCACATCGAGTTCATCGTCGTCCATGGGCGCCGCATCGGCATCCGCCTCGCTGGCGACCACCTCGAAACACATGTCCGTGGCGATCGGCTGCTTGTAGACCCGCAGGCAGCGCTGACAATCGAGCCAGACCCGGCCATTCACCGCCAGGTCGATGAACAGGCGCTCCACCGCGGGCTTGCCGGGCTCGTTCGCCTCTTCCTCGACAAAGCCGGAGAGCGTGTAGCTGAACACCTCGTCCGGCGCCGATGCTGGCGCTTGCGCCGCGGTCTCGGCTATGATGCGCGGCAAATCGCGTGCAGCAACTTCGCCGGTGGCGGCGTCGCCAGCGCGGCAAAACGCGAAGAGATCGAGCGCGCGCAGGTCAATCGGCTGGGTCATGTCTTATCGTGCCGTCATGCCGGGAGGCCTCCCGGAGGATCGCGGTTTCGACGTGCTTTCTACGCATTTTCTGCGCTGCGTATACACATGCCACATGCGCGCACATGTATTGGCGCTATCGAAACGTGACTCGGAAGCTACACAACACCGAAAAAACACGGTATTGCGCCGGACTTGCTTGGCTAAACGCGAGATTATACGTCGATTCTTCTGCTGCGGTCAAAATTTTGGAAGACGCCCATTCGCCGCTTTCCCTTTTCGCTCAATTACTTATGTCGCAAACTTCCCGCCCCACCCTGATCCTGGGTTCCAGCTCACGTTATCGCCGCGAATTGCTGGAACGCCTGCGCATTCCTTTCGAGGTGGCGACTCCCGACATCGACGAAACCCCGCAGCCCGGCGAAAGCCCTGAAGCCACCGCACTCCGGCTCTCCCACGCCAAGGCACTGGCCATTGCCGAGCGGCATCCTGGCACCCTGGTCATCGGCTCCGACCAGGTCGCCACGCTGGACGGCAAGCAGATTGGCAAGCCCGGTTCCCACGAGAAGGCCTTGGCGCAATTGCAGTGGATGCGCGGGCGCACCGTCACTTTTCACTCGGCGCTGTGCCTGCTTGACAGTCGTAGCGGCGAGGCCCAGTTGGCGGATATCCAGACGCGCGCGACTTTCCGCGACCTTCCCGACCAGGAACTGGATGCCTACCTGCGCATCGAGCGCCCTTATGATGTCGCGGGCAGCGCCAAATCCGAAGGACTGGGCATCGCCCTGCTCTCGCATATGGAGTCCGACGATCCTACCGCGCTGGTGGGCCTGCCCCTGATCGCGCTGACCAATATGCTGCGCCAGGCCGGCTACCCCTTCTTCCAGGACTGAGGGCTTCGCCCACCCTGCGCCTAAGCCCAATACTGTTAACAAATTCGAATTTGTGTTAACTTTCAAGCCTCTGCAACAACAAGAAGAGCTTGAAGGATGGCA
>NZ_JBIUHC010000139.1:0-26656 GCF_044627735.1 Cupriavidus sp. CuC1
ACCGCCTCGTCATAAGCCTCATCGACATGCCGCCTATAAGGCTTGCTGAGGGAGGCTTAACTTGGGTGGATTGGGGGACGTATTCGATCGCAGCTGCTCATGATGAGAATATGAACGGCAAGCTGGATACCAACGCTCTGGGCATTCCTATGGAAGGCTACGGCTTTTCAAACGACGCAAAAGGCTGGCTCAGTGCACCTACGTTCTCCGCAGCCAGCTTCTCGTACGACGGACAGAACTTAGATATGACGATCACTCTGCACTACTGAACCTGCTTTCAAAACGTCGTTGGTACATTATGGGGGCTTCGACTAGCGGCCCAGCATACCGACGGTGAATTCTAAGGAACATTCTTTCTTCCATTGACTTCCGTTCCCCAACAGGAGCCCATTCAGGTATTTCTACCTAATGCCGGTTTTGCACCGCCTTACTCGCGACGGCGACCGCTGGCTTGCGCACCTGGCTTCCGCGACCCATACCAAGTGAAGTAACTGTACCGTCGTAGTAAACCTGAGAGGCGGTGCAAAATCCTAGCGCCTTCAGCCAGCGTCCGCAATTGGCCGGTCGGAGACGGACGCGCCCGTGTGGATCGCGACAACCAGCGCGTACCTGCACAGCGAAAAGAATGCGCGGCACGAAGCGACACAGGAGCGGCATCGGATTGGCTGAACCAGAATGACGTGAGCAGTATCCGCGCGCTCGTCAGGATTCAGCGCGGGTTCCGTGGTATCTACAGCGCGACCACATCAGGGCGTGCCCCTACTGCCCTCCGTTGCTCAGACAGTCTCATATATGGGGGCGCGACTGTGGCCAAATGCAAGAGACCAGGCTGAGTGCGGTCCACGAGGTAGGACGGTGCCCGATGCCAATTATCACCTGCCTCTCCTACGCTTCAAGTATCTCCCACGCGAGGAACTGAGATGCGAAGAGACTTGGTCATTTGTGCCGTTCGCGCCGGCTGGGTCCCGAAAGTTTGGGGCGAAGCCATCGCAATTCTCGAATTGGAAGGTCACGACGAAGCACTGAGCCTCGGAAACACCATAGCGACCCGCCATGGTGTCGATTTAGTCATCGAGGAAGCGAGCGGCCTGCGCCGGTACATTCAACCGCCACTCCCTTCGGTAGCGTGGCCGGAAAGCCGAAACGTTATGGTTCGCGCCCCTTGAAAATGGAAACCAACCCAAATGCAATGGCCGACATAGGCCACCTCCTAGCACAGATTTTCTCCCGGCTCGTCGGCACTTTATCTCTACTTGTAGTTGGCCTGTACGTCACAGATACAACTGTAGGTCTCACCGACGCCCCTATGAGCAAGGACACCCTGTTCCTATCGGTCGTGGCCGTTGCCCTCTGGGCAATGTGCGAAGCATCTTGGCGTCACAAGTAATTGGCCCGCTCCCGGCCAACTCCCTTCGCGTCGCCGAACCGGATCGGTACCAGCGCGGTCACTACGCCATAAGCTGGCGCGTCAGCGTGCGAAGCAGACACCCGTAACGAGTATCCGGCAGCCTCACCCCTCGTAGGCAGGTCCGCATGGTCCTGCCTCCTATTTCGCCCCATCGTCTCATCCCTGCGTCGGCGGAGCGCATTTTGAGGTTGCGGCCACCGCGAGACGGCGGGCAACCTAGACGTCCGCTGTCCTCCCCCGCCGCGCGCCGCACAGGTCTGCTATGCAGGAGCCCACCAGCGCTGTAGCCAGCGTGCGCAGCTATCGAGTAGGAAACCCAGCAGCCCGATCACCAGCACGGTGGCAAGCAACTCCGAGTACGCCAGCCGATCGCGCGTATCGAGGATGAAGTAGCCCAAGCCGGCATTGACCCCCAGCATCTCAGCCGGCACCAGCACGATCCACACGATGCCGATCGACAGCCGCAGCCCGGTCAGCACGCTGCCCACCACGCCCGGCAGCACCACCCGCATCAGCATCTCCCAGCGCGTGGCGGCCAGGCTGCGGGCGAGCGTGATCCAACGGGGGTCAAGGTTGCGTACTCCGGCGGCGGTATTGAGCAGAATGGGCCAGACTCCGGCGAAGGCGAGCAGGAACAGCACCGGGCGGTCGCCGACGCCCAGCACCATCACGACCAGGGGCATCCAGGATAGCGGCGAGATCATGCGTAGGAACTGGAAAGCTGGCGACACCGCGGCATCCACCCGCGCCGCTCCGCCCACCAGCAAGCCAAGCGGCACGCCCACGGCAAGTGCCATCGCCAGTCCCAACAACACGCGCCGCAGGCTCACCAGCACAAAGTGATACAGCAGGTGGTTGAATAGGACGCCGCCGATCGTCACGCCCAGCTTGTCCATATGAGTGAAGTCCGACAGACCCCGCGCGCCGGGCGGATACGTCTGTGGGAAAAATACTTCCTTGTTCGGCCCTTCGAGCGCGCGCCACTGGCGGATATGCCGCTCAAGCGTGCGCCGCATGCTGTCGGGGAACCGCTTCGGATGGTCTTCCTGCAATTTGCGCAGCAGGGTGATCGCCTTTAGCCTCGGCGCACTGCGCAGCAACGGGACGACTTCGCTGTCCCAGACATCGGCGAACGGATCGGGTCGTGATCGCCAGTAGCGCCGGGGTTGCTGCGACGCCAATCCGCCATCGTGTTCGACACGCCGCGCCGTGCGCTCGTTCATGCCTGCCTTCGCGGCAGCGAGCTTCTGGGGATGGTGTTTGCGATGTTTCATATAGAGGCGAACCTGTTGATCGGTGATGCGGGTTCCGGACATGCGCTGACCGCCTCTTCTTAGCTGCAGTCAGCCATCCTAGGCCTCGCCGACCCGGCGCCGCCGGCAGTTCGTCGTCTTCGGCGGCTACGCCGCCTTCGACTCCTCACTACCGGCCAAGATGATTGTCGCCGCCCAGTTGGGCCCGATGCTCCGCCGGCGATTACAATACTGCGGAAGCACAGGGTGTTGCCCAAATGCGCCAAGAATGTGAGTGGAGAAGTCAATGGCAACAGCACGAGCTGGCACCAAAGGGGAGGCACTAAGACTCCTGGGGACGGAAGGCGTGACCGTGGTGGAACTGGACTATGAGGCTGGCTGGCAGGACGCGATTGAACTTGGTCGGCTCGGCCAGAAGGCAGGGATCCGCGTGGAATATCGCGGGCAAGAAAACATCGCAGTCAAATCGACGACGGCATTGGTCGCCGGCCTGACGCGGCGAAAAACGACCTTCCGACAACGAAACCTCTATTGTCAGTTTGATCTGTCCGAGCTGCCTGCATCTGAGTTGGAGAGCCTCGAGGCAAAGGCGTCCAAGCTGGGCGACTATATTCTCGCCGGGCGCTTGATGCGGGAAGTGGATTCGGTATGGACAGAGTAAGCACTTCCCCTGGCATCCCATTGGCTACCCAGCGCGTATCCACCCATCGGCCGCGCCGGCGAGTCAATCCGGGCGATGGTCGAGGACCAAGGGGAACTACAAAGGGTTAAGGAAGAACACGACCCAGTTGAAGACATTGTTTGCACTGAGCAATCTTTGGTTGGCTCGCAAGACATTCCTGTCCATGGCGACATGAGGCGGCCCGAAGCGGCAGACTGCCTCCTCGGAAGCAGTATCTCGAGCCTCTGAGACGATGCAAACTCACCTCAGATGCCTTGATTCCAGACTATCGCGATGGCCCGATGGGATCCGCGAACAAAAAGTGGGGGTTCTTCAGACCTTCCTTAAACACCTATCTTTGACGATGCTCGAGATCACGGCAGTTCATCAAGCAGCGCTTTGGCCTGTCGTAAGTCGGCGGTGTCGAAACCTTCTGTGAAGAAGCCATAAATCTCGGCGAGCTTCTGCCGGGCTGCAGCCGTCTTGCCCTCTCGTTGCCACAGGCGGCCCAAACTCAGCGCCGCTCGCAACTCCAGCGACTTCGCGGTTTGGTGGCGAGCCACCGCGATTGCCTTGTGAAAACTCGCTTCAGCTTTGTCGCCGCCCACGGTCCCATAGGTCTGAACGCTCGGCTGGTGCAGCATCAGTTCACCCTTGAGCCGATGCAACTCCGCTTCATAACAACGTTCTCCCGTTTTGTCGACCATGGCTAATGCCTCGGCCAACGCGCTCAGCCCTGCTTGAGGCTGCCCAGCGTCCCCATAAACTTCGGCCAGAAGGGCCAGAAAGTATGATCGTCCCAGCTCGGCCCCCGTGGCTCGGTAGGCAGCTAGCCCCTGGGCTATTTGGGCGAGTCCTTCCCTCCCTGCTCGGCCATCGTCCAGCCTTGAAGGATGGTTCCCCATGCCAAGAAGAATGGGAGGCCCTGCTCGCTCGAGAGTGTGATGGTGGCCTCGGCGCATTCATGGGCCCATTGCGTTTCACGCCGAAACTGGTGCAACTGGGCGGTAAAAGCCAGGGTGAACGCCAAGCTGAAAGGGTGGGACTTCTTCTGGGCCAGGGCAAGTGCCTCCTGGCTTCGCTTGCGGGCCTGATCGGGATAGCCCAGATACCACAGACTCCAAGCCAAGTGGTTTAGGCCACGTATGCCCGGATCCAGCCCGTAAACAAAGGCATGAGCATGATGCTGTTCGGGGTCATAGAGGGAACACACCCGCTCTTGGTGGGCACGGGAAGTGGCAAGGTCGCCCTGAAAGAACGAGCTCGCCCCGAGTGCACCATGAGCCTCCACGAGCAAACCGGGGTCCTGTGCATCCACGGCTAGGCGGAGTAGCCGCTCGCCCAGCGCGTGTGCGGTTGCGTACTCTGCTCGCAAGTTATAGTAGGTCCGCAGCCCCGACTGCACCGGGAAGAGCTGTGAAGTATCCCCAACCTGTTCGCACAACGCCAGCGCACGGGCGTAGGTGGATTCCACTTCTGACGCGGCGTAACCTCTGGTGACCATCAAGGCTGGACCGAGTGTGAGCTGCAGTGTCAGTTCCTGACGGTCCCGTTCGCGCGTGTCGGGCAGGCGCTTGAGCAGCGCCAGGGCAGTATTGAGGTGCCCGATCGCATCATGATTGGCGGAGCGCTGAAGCGCCTGTTGCCCCCCGCCGCGGACGATGAGACTGTTCTCGTTGAATTCTGGCTATCGGGTACGCACCTCGGCCCGCTGAAGGCGAACGGCAAAGTCTTTGAACCAACCGGCCGGAAGTTCCGCGTGCGCATGGCAGCGACGTTCGAGTTTGCCCCGAACTCGGACAAGATCATCTGCGAGCGGCCCTACTCGGCGGCGGACGCAAAGCTGCGGGCTCTTGGCTTGGTCTGACGAATGACTCATTGGCTTCGTCGGACGTTGCCCACAGTTGGTTGACCTTCCTGCCACCCACGCCTTTCTCGCACAACTGCAGAGTTGGGGGCTTCTACGAAGCCTCCGCGATTGCTGGAAGGCAAAGCAGTTGCCAAATGTCCCCTTTTCGGTGCGCCATCCAGCTTCCGCTTGCGAAACGGCCGATGGGTGAGCCCTGTATATGTGTAGCCCCGCTGCTCCAGGTGTGCCTGACGCCGGAACAGCGACGACATTGGGCATTCCATATCTATTGAGAGTCCTAGGTCAGAACTTGTTACGCAGACCTAGCGCGAAGGTATTTCCCGTGGATGCGGTCGATAGCTTGTCGAACATATAGATGGCGTAGACATCGGTACGCTTCGAGAGGAAGTAGTCGTAGCCAAGCGACGCGGTGTTCCTGATGGAGTACGGGGTCCGCGGCTGGTTGCGGGTAGTTCTCGCCCAATCCACTAGCACCGAACCCGACGTCGTGACCGGCACAGAAAAGCCAACTTGGTAAGTCCGCGTCAACGCGTCATTTCCGTTGGTGCTCGTCCCTTCTAAGGTCGCGAAGAGCTTGGCCCATTTGAAATCGTAGGCAAAACCCGCAAGGTGGGCATCCTGCGAAATGATGGGGGCGGTGATACCGCTTCGTACACGTTGCAACGAAACACCAGCTGTTAGGTCTCCACCGGAGTAAAAGGCGTGAAGGCCGATATTCGCGGTGCCATTGTGGCCAGGAACCTCTCCAAAGCCGTAAATGGCCGTACCGCTGAGTCCGCCAAAGTCGGGAGTTTCATATCGGATGGCGTTGTTCCAGACCGTATCGCCTGCGATTGCGCTACCGAAGGTCGCTACGAACGACTGCGTCACCAACGGCGAAAAGACAACGGATGCACCAAACGGATTTAGCCGCTGCATCACCCCGTACATCGGGTTGGTTTGTCGCCCGAACGTGATTTGCCCAAATCCACCCTGGAGGCCAAGGTAGGCGTTGCGGGCAAAGAACGGGTCCGTGGCATTGCGGCCTTGCCCACCGGTGTCGGGTTGAAAGAAGCTTTCCAGCGTGAATACTGCCTTTAGATTCCCACCGAGGTCTTCCGTCCCACGCATACCCCAATAGGACGTGGTAAGCCCCCCACTTCCCTCCAACCAGGTCGCCGTTGGCGTGTCCGCGCGCTTTGACGACGCGACGTAAGTACCGACCAGCCCGTACAGCTCTACCGAGCTTTGTGCGCGGACCTCAGCATTCATCGCTCCACCGATTGCCGCCAGCAAGGCAGCACCCGCGGTTCGCTTCAATGTGACATTGCTTTTCATCGTCTCTCCTCCTCACCCGTCCCCTGACGGGACCTTCTTTTTTGATGCCATAGCGATCGGGCCGCTAGGGGCTGAGGCCCGCCGGGCTGCATGCGAACATTGTTTGAAAGATGTCGAGCTTCGTTCTTTTCTCCTTTGGTTATTGGGTTGGACGCACACGGATCTACGGAGCGACTTCTTCCAGACTTCGCTCGCGCTTCTCAGTCATGTACCTGGCTGCCAGCGCCCCGCGTATCGCGCCATGCAAGGTGTCTCCTCTTTGTTAAGGTGTCTTCTTGTGGCCGCGTGTGGGCGCGCTGGACATGACGTCTCCGGCCAACCGTCGCGTCGGCATGAGAGACATTCACGTTGGATCAGGCACTAGGCGGGTCGCTGGCAGTGGCTGCCTCGATCCGCCCAGCGGTAGCGTGCTTATTGCTTTTCGATGCGTGCGCGCTCAATGACGTCATGCCACTTGCGGATTTCGCCGGCGACGAATGCTTGGAACGCCTGCGGGGTACTGGAACGCGGTTCGAGTCCCAGGTCCGCCAGTTTCTTTGCCGATGCGGGCGACTGCACCACCTTGGCAAGCGCCTGGTTGAGGCGCGTCACAACCTCGACCGGAGTCTTCGCAGGCGCGGCCAAGCCGTTCCAGGATGTGGCCTGGTAGTTCGTGAGACCAGTCTCGCTTATGGTGGGCGTGCCGGGCAGGCTGGCGGACCGCTTGCCTCCGGTGACGGCGAGCGGACGCAGCGCGCCGGACTGGATCTGCGGCAGCACTGCCGGCATGGTCTCGAATCCGGCCTGCACATTGCCACCGCGCAGCGCGCTAACCACGTCGCCGCTGGATCGGAACGGCACCACCTGGGCATCGAGCCCGGCCATGGCGACGAAGAGTTGCGCTGCGAGGTTCTGCGTGCTGCCGATCCCCACCGTGCCGATATTGAAACCTGCCGGATCCTTGCGCGCCTGGGCGATTGCCTCGCCCACCGTCTTGAGCTTGCTGGCCTTGTCCACCACCATGACCAGGTCGAAGCTGCCAATCGGCGAGATCATGGCAAAGTCTTCGAGCGGGCGGTAAGGAAGCGTCTTGAAGAGCGAAGAACTGACCGCGTTCTGGTTGCTGACCAGCAGCAGTGTGTGTCCGTCTGGCTCTGCCTTGGCCACTGCAACTGCCGCGTTGATGCCGCCGGCACCGGGCAGGTTCTCGACCACCACTGGCTTGCCCAGCTCCTGACCCAGGCCCTGGGCCACAATGCGCGCTGCAATGTCGGCCACGCCGCCGGCGCCGAAGCCCACGACGATGCGCAGCGGCTTGCTTGGGAATGGCGCTTGCGCCAGTGCCGCCGTGCTCGCCAGCAAGCCGCAAGCGGCGAGAATGGGAGCCAGCCAACCCAAGCGCTGGCGTAGGCCAGGTACCGCCATCCTGCCGAGCCGGACTGGGGTTGGGGAAAGTGGCTGCGTGGCGGTTGGTTTCCTAAACATGTCGTCTCCATTCTGTTCGTGGTACGTACGCGTAAACAGCGGCGCTTTCAAGGCGCGCTGCTAACGTGCTTGCGCTCTGTGGCGCCATCGTGAAACCGGTGTGCTGCCGATTCGCATGGGAGGCGAGCGGTGTGCGACTCCAGCCGGTGCCCGGCATCACTCGGTGACGCTTAGAGTCCGCTGCCTTCGCCCCAGTACAGCCGGGTCGGATTGTCCACCAACAGCTTGCGCTGCAGCTCGGCAGTCGGAGCGATCTTCGGCACGTAGTCCACGAGCTTGCCGTCGTCGGGCATATGGTCTTTCAGATTCGGGTGTGGCCAGTCGGTGCCCCACAGTACGCGATCAGAGAAGCGTTCCACCAGCGTGCGGGCAAAGGGGACTACGTCCTCGTAACCTGGTGGCCCCGACAAGCTCAGGCGCTCCGGACAGCTAACCTTCGACCAGACATTGTCGTGTTCCTGCATCAGCCGCAGGAATTGCCCGAACTCGAGTCCGTCGACGGGCTTGCGGATGTCTGGTCGTCCCATGTGGTCTACCACCACCGGGGTCGGCAACTTAGTGAAGAAAGGCCAGAGTTCGGGCAGATCCTGCGCTTCGAAGTACACCACGACGTGCCAGCCAAGCGGCGCAATGCGATTGGCGATCTCGAACAGCACCTCGCGCGGTGTGAAGTCAACCAGGCGTCTGACAAAATTGAAGCGGACGCCCCGCACCCCTACGGCGTGCATGGCATGCAATTCGGCGTCGCTGACTTCACGCGGCACCGAAACCACGCCTCGGGCTTTTCCCTCGGAGCGGGCCAGCGCATCGAGCAGGGCTCTGTTGTCATGGCCGTGGCACGTGGCCTGAACCACAACATTGCGTTCGAAGCCAAGGTGATCGCGCAACGCAAAGAGTTGCTCGCAGGAGGCGTCGCAGGGTGTGTACTTGCGCTCCGGCGCGAACGGGAAAAGATGCTCCGGTCCAAACACGTGACAGTGCGCATCAACGGCGCCCGCTGGCAGCGCGAATTGGGGGCGCGAGGGAGCTGGGTGGAATGGCAGCCAGTTCGGGTCCATTGGCATGAGGCGCTTCCTTAAAATGAGTCTGGGCTTATGGAAAAGACACGCCCGGGTCAGACGGTGGCGCCGAGGATATGGTCGGCTTCGATGCGCCAGTCACCGAGCGGCGCGTCGCCACCGCCGAACAGGCCTCGGGCCGCGAGATCAGCAACCCATGCCTGCCGTTTGGCGGTGCTACTGGCCGACATTGGCTCCAGGCCGATCTCACTCACAGTGCGCGCGACCTCGTGCATCTCCTCCGCGCGGCGGCGACCATGCTGAATCACTCGGTGAAAGAAATAGCTACCTTGTTGCTCCCAATCGATTCCCGGGAAGGTTTCAGCCAACGAAGCCAGCACCGCGTCCTCCACGCCGTGAGCGCGTGCTGCACAGAGGCATTCGATCACCATGGCCTCCAGTCCCTTGATCAGGACGCTGCGGCACATCTTGGTAGCCGAGACGACCCCCAGTGTGGTCGAGCCCACCTTGGCCTGGAAGCCCAGCGTCTCCAGGTATGGGTGCAAGCGCGCTGCCGACGGTCCGCCCAACAGCAAAGGCATGCGTATCCGGTAGGGGCCGATGGAGGTCATCACAGCGCCTTCCACATAGCGGCCACCGGCGCCGTTCACCAACCCGGCAGCCTCGATCTTCGTGCCCGGCGAAGCGGAGTGAAGTCCAGGAAGAACGTCCCGGCACGCAGCCCCGACCGGCAGGCGTGCGCCACCGCCAGGGTCTGATCGGCGGTGACGGCGCTGATGACCAAGTCCGCGCTAGCGACCAGATCGGAATGGCTGCTTGCCAGCCTTACACCGATGGCGGCGGCGTGGCGTTGCAACGCTTCACCGCTTGGGGCTTGCATCAGTCGGTCGAAGGCGGAAACAATCATGCCGGCCGCACGAAGGTCTTCGGCCAGCGTGCAACCAACCTCTCCATAGCCGGCCAAGCCGATATGCCACTGGCGAGCATCGGGGGATGAGGTCATGATGTCAGTCGATATAGCGCAGGCCAGCCATGGCGAGCGTGGGCCGCATGTTGTAGATGTCCAGGCCAAGTTCGCCGGCCGCGAGGCGCGCGCGTTTCGCCGCTTCCTTGCTCTCGCGCTCGCCGGCGGCATTCGCTACTTGCTGGGCGATGGCGGCAGGCACCACCACCACACCATCCTCGTCGGCGATCACAACGTCCCCCGGATTGACCAAGGCCCCGCTGCAGACCACCGGCACGTTGACCGAGCCCAGCGTCGCCTTGACGGTGCCGCGCGCATGAATGGCTCGGGAGAACACCGGAAAGCCCATTTCTCTGAGCTCCCTGACATCACGTACACCCCCGTCGATCACCAGGCCTGCGCCGCCACGGGCCCGGAACGAGGTTGCCAGCAGATCGCCGAAGAAACCATCGCTGCTTTCAGCCGTGCAGGCTGCGACCACCACGTCGCCGGGCGTCAATTGCTCGGCCGCCACGTGCAGCATCCAGTTGTCGCCGGGCTGCAGCAGCACGGTGACCGCAGTGCCACACAGGCGTGCGCCGGGAAAGGCCGGACGCATCTCCGGCTTCATTAGCCCGATACGGCCCATGGCCTCGTGAATGGTGGCCACGCCGAACTTGGACAGTTCTTCTACCGCGGCGGCGGAGGGGCGCTCGATATGACGCTTGACGATGCCGAGTGGATTCATGGCTGATGATTGAGAATGGGTTGTGGTCATCCGGGGCTGTCCTGTCAGCGGCCCTGGGCCTTCAGGGCCGCGTCGAGCCGCGGGTAGACGCGGCGCGCGTTGCCTTCGTAGATCTGGTGGCGGTCCTGCTCCGTCAGCGTCGACGCGGCGTCGATGTAGCGGCGGGTATCGTCGAAGTGGAAACCGGTCTCAGGATCGATGCCGCGTACGGCGCCAATCATCTCCGACGCGAACAGCGTGTTGTACACGGGGATCACCTTGGTGAGCAGGTCGATGCCGGGTTGGTGGTAGACGCAGGTGTCGAAGAAGATGTTGTTCAGCAGGTGATCCTGGAGCAGCGGCTTCTTCAACTCCTGGGCCAGGCCACGGAACCTGCCCCAGTGGTAAGGCACGGCGCCGCCGCCATGTGGGATCACAAAGCGAAGCGTCGGGAAGTCCTTGAACAGATCGGACGTCAGGCATTGCATGAACGCAGTCGTATCCGCATTCAGGTAGTGCGCCCCGGTGGTGTGAAAGCACGCATTGCAACTGGTGCTGACGTGGATCATCGCCGGAATGTCGTACTCCACCATCTTCTCGTAAATGGGGTACCACGAGCG
The DNA here is from genome assembly GCF_044627735.1 of Cupriavidus sp. CuC1. Classification (NCBI taxonomy): domain Bacteria; kingdom Pseudomonadati; phylum Pseudomonadota; class Betaproteobacteria; order Burkholderiales; family Burkholderiaceae; genus Cupriavidus; species Cupriavidus sp. CuC1. The sequence continues at coordinate 11,283 of NZ_JBIUHC010000139.1, forward strand.
ATCGGAGAGCGGGGGCGCGGTCCAGTGGCCGCCCGACGGATCCGGATTCAGGTTGATGGCAACAAAGCCGTAGTCCTCCACGCAACGAACCAGCTCGGGAATGCAGGTTTCGGGTGCGACGCCCGGCGATTGCGGCAGCATGGCCGCGCCGATGAACTGCTGGGGGAACAGCCCGGCCACGCGATGGCACAGTTCGTTGCAGATCGAGGCCCAGGTCGAGCTGATCTCGAAATTGCCGACATGGTGAGCCATGAAGCTGGCGCGCGGTGAAAAAATCGTCAGGTCGAGGCCGCGCTCGCGCATCAGCCGCAGTTGGTTGTGCTCGATACTCTCGCGCAGCTCGTCGTCACTAATCCGCAATTCGCCAGCCTTAGGCCCCACAGCCAGGTTGCCCAGGCTGTCGATCTGGCGCTTGCGCCAGGTTTCCAGTGCCGCAGGGGCAGTCGTGTAGTGGCCGTGGCAATCGATGATCACGCTGTGTCTCCTTTCCATACTGATTGATGAATCAATGCCTCCCCCTTCATCAAGGCGCGGGCGGTGCCGATCTGGCTGCGGTCGGGCAAACCGATCACCGCGAGCAGCACGCCATCGCGGCTGGCGGTATCCGCAGGCAGGTCGGTCTCGTGGAGAACGGACCGCGTGAGGTACCTCCGCGTATCAGGAGGGGGGGATTGAAATTTGCATGCGACTGATTATCGAGACTCGGCCAAGATTGAAACAGCGCACAATCCCACTAGCAGATATATCATTCTGCTATAACGCAAGGCGTGATTTGCTGCGCTGCAACCCAATGCCATGGACATCAAACAACTCGAATACTTCGTGCACGTTGCCGAATTGAGCAGCTTTACCCGTGCTTCCGTCGTGCTAAATGTGGCTCAACCTGCCCTTAGTCGGCAAGTCAGGCTGCTGGAGGTCGAGTTGCGGCAGAACCTGTTGATCCGCAACGGACGCGGGGTCACCACCACCGAGGCCGGGAAGCTGCTACTGGAGCATGGCCGCGGGCTACTGCGCCAATTCGCCCATACCAAGGAAGAATTAGCGCGGCTGCGCGGTGCCGCAGGCAGCAACATCGCCCTCGGCGTGCCGCCAAGCCTCTCGCGCATCTTGATCGTGCCGCTGATCCGTCAATTCCGGACGGCGTTGCCAGGCACCGTGCTCTCGGTCCGCGAGGGGCTCTCCACCGCGATGCAAGAGTCCCTGCTCAACGGCAGGCTGGACGCGGCGTTGCTCTACGAATTCCCCGGCAACGCCATGGCTTCAGGCGTGGAATTCACTGAAGTATGCGAGGAGGACCTTTTTCTGATCGAGTTGGGTGGTAGCAGCAATGCGACCGCACCGGTCACCCTGGCAGAATTGGCGCAAACGCCACTGGTGATTCCCAGTCGGCCCAATGCGATGCGCATGAAAGTGGAGACGCAGTTGACCGATGTCGGCCTCGTCCCCACTATCGCCCTGGAAATCGACAGCGTGTCTTCGTTGCTCGACTTGGTCGCCGACGGCGCCGGCAGCGCAGTGCTGCCGATCAACGCGCTATTGAAATCGACGCATGCCGACCGTCTAGTGGCTCGGCCCATCTCCTCGCCCGGTTTGCGCATGCGCCTGGTGCTTGCGGTCAGCTCGCATCGTCCCTCGACCCGCTCGCATCAGTCCATGCTGGACATGATCCTGCAAACCACCCGAGCAGTCCTGCACGGGCGCGTAGCCGCTTGAGCCCAGCCTGTTTCCTGTTTTTCACTTCACTCCGTTTATCGCTGGCAGCTTCAAGCCGCTACGGCCGGAATGAGCTGGCAAGCCGTGGACAAGAATACGATGGGTGGCCGACCTTTCTCACATCTCATTCGGTTGCATTACTCCAGGGTTCCGGTCGGTAGTGTAAAGCGGGAGCACCGCGGTCTCGATCAGGCCGATCGCCTCCATCGCCAGGTGTGACAAGGTGTGCTGGCTGCTCGTCGCGATAGCGAGACGGGTGTGCAGCGTCGGTTGCGCTATGCGTGTAACGGAGAACGGGCGCTTGAGCGGATCGGTGGCCGGAGCATTGATGGGCAACACCGCGTAACCATAGCCCTCGCACACGAGGTCGAGGATCGCCCCGACTGCATCCACCTCGAGCGCGATGGCGAGCTTGACGCCCTCCTCGGCGGCGCGCGCTTCCACAATCTGCCGCAGCGCGTGCATCCGGCCGGGAATGACGAGTGGATAGCGCCCGATGTCCTTTAGGCGGATCTGCTCCGGCGCCTGACCACCTGTACTACCTCCCATGCCGATCAGGAACAGTTCCTCCTCAAACACCGCGCGCTTCTCGACGAGTGCGGTGAGCGAAGTGTCGTAAAGCACGGCCGCATCGATGCGGCCCATCATCAGCCACTCCATCAGATACGTGGAAAGCCCCTCTGCCACAGAGATCGTCGCATCTGGAAACCGCTGCCTGAACTGCCGGATCAACTCCTGCGTGGCGACCTTTGCGAAGCTCGGCGCAAGCCCGATGCTGAAGTGTCCGCTGACCGTCCCCTTCAATTGCCGAAGATCGTGCCGGGCACGCTCGGCCTGCAGCAGCATCCCCTTCGCATGGCCCAGCATGACCTGCCCCGCATCGGTTGCCAGGACGCCGCGCCCGTTCCGCACGAGCAGGGTCTGCCTTAGTTCCACCTCGAGCTGTCGCACGAGGCGGCTCAAGGTCGGCTGATTGGTATCGAGGATCGTGGCGGCGCGCGTGAAGCTCCCCAGCTCCACTACGTGCACAAAGGCCTCGAGCTGCTTCAGTTCCATTTCGGATCCTATACAAATTTCGTATATCAGCTAGTCGGATATGTCGATTGTATCGGTGGACTCGAATCGCCACAATGATCCTCAATCGCTGTCAGGCCACGCCATTCTCAATAGAGCCCAGCCACACCATGAAATCCTGTCTTCCGCCAGATCCGCACCCAATCAACCCGTTGCATGCGCTCCCCGCGCTCGCGTGCGACGCCCACTGCCACGTATTCGGCCCCGCCGAGCATTTCCCCTATGCCGAAGATCGCAGCTACACGCCGCCCGACGCGCCGTTCGAAGCACTCGCTGCGCTGCACGACCATCTGGGCCTTGCCCGCGGGGTGATCGTGCAGGCGAGCTGCCACGGCACCGACAACACCGCCATGCTCGACGCGATCACCCGGAGCAACGGTCGATATCGGGGCGTTGCCATCGTCGATGTCACCGTCACCGACGACGCGCTGAAGGCGCTAAACGACGCCGGTGTGCGCGGCGTACGCTTCAATTTCGTCGCGCATCTGGGCGGAGCGCCCGACCTGGACGTTTTCGACCGCGTGCTGCGGCGGGTCGAAGCGCTCGGCTGGCATGTCGTGCTGCACCTCGACGCGCAGGACATCGTCAAATACGCCGATCTCATCGGGCGGATTCGCGTGCCATTCGTAATCGATCACATGGGCCGCGTACGCGCCGAGGCGGGTCTGGATCAGGAGCCGTTCCGGCAACTGCTGGAGCTGATGCGCAATCCGCTCGCATGGGTGAAGGTCTGCGGCTCCGAGCGAGTCTCGGCGGGCAAACGACCCTTCGACGACGCGATTCCCTTCGCGCGGGCACTCGTTCACGCCGCACCGGATCGTGTGTTGTGGGGCACGGACTGGCCGCATCCGAATATCTCCAAGGACATGCCCAACGATGGTGAACTGGTCGACCTGCTGTTCCGCATTTGCGACGATCCCTTGCTGCTCCACAAGATCCTGGTCGAGAACCCTGGTCGACTTTACGATTTCGGCGCCGGCAAATAACAGACGGTCAAAAAAGGCCGCAAGACAACCTATCGGAGACAAAGCATGACTCAATCCAACTTTCGTTCACGCATTACGTTTGCCGCGAGGCAGCCGCGATGAGCGCCACCACTTTATCCCCCGATGCGACGCCGCGCCTGCGCGTCCCCCTTTACCGCCAGCTCTATGTGCACGTGCTGGCCGCAATTCTGATTGGCGTGCTGCTCGGCCACTTCGCGCCGACGCTTGCCGTCCAGATGAAGCCGCTCGGCGATGCGTTCATCAAGCTCGTCAAGATGGTGATCGGCCCAATCATTTTCTGCACCGTGGTCGCGGGCATCGCGGGCATGGGCGACATGAAAAAGGTCGGACGCGTCGGCGGGAAAGCACTCCTATATTTCGAGGTCGTCTCGACGCTCTCGCTGGTGATCGGGCTTGTGGCCGGGCACCTGCTACGCCCGGGTGCCGGTTTCAACCTCGATCCGTCGAAAATCGACGCTTCCGCGCTTTCCGGCTACGCGCCCCAAGCCCATGAGCAGAGCACGGTCGAGTTCCTCATGCACATCATCCCGAACACCGTGGTCGATGCGTTCGCGACGGGCAACGTGCTACAGATTCTGCTCATCTCGGTGCTGTTCGGCGCGGCGCTTGCCGCGCTCGGCGAGCGGGGCAAGCCGCTGGTCGAGTTCATCGGCGGCATCGCCAACACGTTCTTTGGCATCGTTCACATCATCATGAAGACTGCTGCCATCGGGGCCTTCGGTGCGATCGCCTACACCATCGGAACATATGGAGTCGGGGCCGTCTTGCCACTCATCAAGCTGATCGGCGCGTTCTACCTGACGCTCTTTGTGTTTGTTGTGGTCGTCCTCGGCGCGATCGGCCGCGTGATGGGCTTCAACATCTTTCGCTTCATGAGCTATATCCGCGAGGAGATTCTCATTGTTCTCGGCACGAGTTCGTCCGAAGCGGCGCTGCCCGGGATGCTCGAAAAGCTCGAACGCTTGGGCTGCTCCAAGCCGGTGGTCGGGCTCGTCGTGCCCGCGGGCTATTCGTTCAATCTGGATGGCACCAACATCTATCTGACGATGGCGGTCCTGTTCATCGCGCAGGCCTTCACTATCCAGCTGACCTTCACGCAGGAAATGACCCTGATCGTGGTCGCGATGCTCACCTCGAAGGGCGCGAGTGGCGTGGCCGGTGCTGCGTTCATCATGCTCACCTCGACTCTGCTCGTGTTCCCCGTCATCCCTGTGTCCGGCATGGTGCTGATTCTCGGCATTCACCGCTTCATGGGCACCGGGCTCGCCGTCGTCAACACGATCGGCAATGGCGTCGCCACGCTCGTGGTCTCCGCCTGGGAACGAGAACTCCACCGGGACAAGCTCGACGCCGCCATGAAGAAGCGCACAGTCCGCTAAAGCCCGGCCTCGCACCAGAGGCCGCCGTCCGCGCGGGCTGCCACGGCACATGACAATCAGAACAAAAAGGTGATGGATCGGCGGAGATGAACTTCCCGGTATGGAGCAAGGCGCTCGTCCAGAGGGACGGTCAAGGCGACTCTCGGTTCCGTGAACATACCGGTGGTATGCGCTGGGGCGCTGGTGAATCCGGGCGACGTGATCGTCGCGGACGACGATGGTGTGGTCGTGGTGCCAGCGGCATCGGCGCAGAAGGTTCTCGCAAAGGCGACCGCGCGGGAAGCCAACCAAGGCGAGAAGCGCGCGAAGCTGGCCGCCGGCGTGCTCGGCCTGGATATATACAACATGTGCGAACCGCCGCAACAAGCCGGACAGCGGCGCTATATCGATTGAAAAGGACAGAGAAAATGGCCATCGGTCAATCCATGAGTAAGCAGATCACGGGCATCTCTTCGATGACCACGCGCCTAGTGCTGGCCGAGCTGGTCAAAGAATACGAGCGCCTGTCGGGACGACGAGTGGTCATCGAATCGGTCGGAGGCGTGGCCGCTGCCCGGCGTGTTCAGGACGGGGAGCCATTCGATATCGTCGTGCTTGCGGCCGACGCGATCGATCAGCTCGCCGCAGCCGGCCAGATCGACCCGGCCGGCCAGGTCGACCTGGCCCGTTCGAGCGTGGCGATCGCGGTGGCAGCCGGGGCGCCTCGACCGGAGATCGGTACCGAAGCGGCAGTTCGCGACGCCATACTGGCCGCGCGCAGCATCGGCTATTCGACGGGTCCCAGCGGTTCGCACCTGAGCCGCTTGTTCGAGCGCTGGGGCATCGCTGAAACCATAGCGCCTCGCATCGTGCAGGCACCGCCCGGCGTTCCAGTGGGCGCGCTCGTCGCCCGCGGGAAAGTCGAACTAGGTTTCCAGCAATTGAGCGAGTTAATGCACTTGCCTGGCATCGATGTCATCGGCTCTCTGCCGCCCGAGATTCAGGTCATCACCGTCTTCTCGGCCGCCGTATGCACGGCGTCTGAGCAGCATGAAGCCGCGGAGCAACTGATTTCCTTCCTGGCCTCGCCCCAGGCTGACTCCGTCAAGCTGCGTCATGGTATGGAACCAGCAGAGGGTGATAGCAAATAGCGGCGGTACACGTAGAACAAAGGAAAGTTGTGTCTTCCGCACTTTGTGTGACGAGGGCGCATTGGCGTGGAGGATGCTGTAGCGTGGAACGGCCGTCGTCTCCACCGCCCACCACCATTCTTCTTGTTGACGAACGTGGGCGAGCCCGCCAGCCTCGTGCCGGCCGCACGAGTTCACCCGCCTGCGATGGCGATCGGACTAGCGTCCAGCAAGACAAGGCAGGCTGGTCGTTCAGTTTGACTTCAATACCCGCAGCCGCAGAAGCTCGATGTTCGCGCGGCCATACATCTGGCGCTTGAGGAACTTGAGCCGGTTGACGTGACCGTCGGTCTGGCCATTGCTCCATGGCAGCCTGAAGGCCGCACGCACAGCCGGTAAGTCCGCGCGCAGGCTTTGCGCGAACCTACGCATTTCCGCAGCGTCGCAGCGCGACAGACGCTTCAACCATCGATCGAACTGCCGCGGACTTCGCCGGGTGCATGAGCCCGAGAAACTCCCGCGCGAGGCTGCGAACCTCGCCCACCACGGGTTCGATCTTGCACAGCGCCTGCACGACGCGCTCGTGGTCCGCGCTCCTGGGCTCCTCGACGGCGAGCTTCCTCCATCCGACAAGCCATCCGAACACGCGCCGGGCCGACGGTCACGGCATCGTGCGCACGGGTGCCTGGACAAGTGGTGCCTTGCCCTGCGGAAAGAGGAGGCGGACCACGCAATACTGCACGGCGGCGCGACTGCCCGTATAGCCTCGCTGCTTGAGTTCTTGCCAGATCTCTCTCGGACAGCGACAGCCCTGGGCGATTCGTTCCTCGATATAGCTGCGATAGGGATCCAGAGGCGTCGGACCCCGCGCTTTGGGCGCGCGCTCGGGGAAGGCCCCCGCGGTGATGAACTTGCGCACGGTTCGATGGTCGATTGAGAGCTCGCGCCCGATTCCTTTCATCGTGCCGCCCTGGGCGCGTAGCGCCATCACCCGCTCGTACAGCGCCAGCCGCGTGGCGCGTCACTGATCGCTCAGGCGCTGCCATGACCGCAGTGAGGTGCGGCTCCGCAACCCCTGCCGGCCCAGGGTCACGCCACCGGCCTCGACTTGCTGCGCGGGTTGGCGCAGCCAGATTCTTGGCATCTGCCCGAAAGCCGTCAAAAATCAGTGGGGTTGAGTTCACTCAAGCCGAACCACGGGCAAGGCCCGAAATTTCTCTTGCACTTATCTGATATAGCAGATACTGTTATCTCATTAAAGTAAGGAGCCCCCTCTTGGATCATTACTCGAAGGAAAACTTCCAACTCACCCGAAGCATTGGTTTTTTCCTCAACCGCGCCCGCAACTCGCTGCTGATGGAAATGGATGCGGCGCTGAAGGAGGTGGATATCACCGCCCAGCAAATGGGCATCCTGCTGTCACTGACCCATGGCGTTGCAGCGACCCCGTTCGAGCTAAGCAAGCTCCTCGGCATTGACACCGGCCTGATGACCCGCACGCTGGACAAACTGGAGAACAAGGGCCTGCTAGCACGCAGCCGGAGCAGCGACGATCGTCGTGTGGTCAACCTGACGCTGACGCCGAAGGGAAAGGCGGTTGCCGAGCGCATTCCGGAAATTGCCCCGAAGGTGCTCAATGCTCGCCTGAAGACGTTCAGCCAGGAAGAATTCGCCGAGTTTCTCCGCCTGCTTGCCAAATTTGCGGACGCCTGACTGCGCCGCGTGTCCGGCTATTACCGGACGCGACGGCTGCGTGCCCGCCGGCGTGGTTCACTATCACCATGATGCTCAGCGTGGTCGGACCGCCGATCGTATGGAATAGCCAGAGCACGCGCCAAAGTCACTTCTCCACGTCCCGCTCACACCACGTTCACCGCACTGCCATCTGCGGTCATCCACGCTGAGGCGTTCGCCGGAAAACCAAGCCATTCCAGGTGTCTAGCTCTTCAGCTGTAGAGCCCGCGCCGCGTCTGCTCGCTGTGTAGTCAGCCTCTGGCTATAAAATCTAAAACCGTTAAAAATCAGTGACTTGACCGGATATGCTAGCCGCGCAGCGGGGCAAGCGCTGGATTTTCCTTGCATTTATCTGACTTATCAATTACTGTTACATCAGCAAAGCAAAGAAGGCCCCACCGTGGATCACTACTCGAAGGAAAACTACCACCTCACGCAGAGCGTCGGGTTCTTTCTCAATCGTGCCCGCGACGGCCTCCTGGTCGAAATGGATGCGGCACTGAAAGACCTGAATATCAACGCCCAGCAAATGGGGATTTTGCTGCTGCTGACGCGTGGCGTTGCCGATACCCCGTTCGAGATGAGCAAGCTGCTCGGCATTGACAGCGGCCTGATGACCCGCATGCTGGACAAGCTGGAAAGCAAGGGTCTGCTGGCGCGCAGCCGTAGCACAGACGATCGTCGGATGGTCAACCTGACGCTGACGGAGAAGGGCATAGCCGTAGCGGGACACATTCCGGAGGTGGCGCCAAAGGTGCTCAATGCCCGCCTGAAAGCGTTCAGCCAGGAAGAATTCGATGAATTCCGCCGGCTCCTTGCCAAGTTTGCGAACGTTTGATCTCTTTTTTTTGCTCATTTAACTGACAAATCAGACAATGAATAATCAGATTAACTCCTCGGCACGCCGCTTCACGGGCCCCGCGCTCTCGGTGCTGATGGCGACAGTCCTGGCCGGCTGCGCCAACTACGCCGGCATCCACAGCGACAAGCACATCGCCGAAGCCACTTCCTATGCCACCACGCAAAGCATCCCTGCCGAGCAAGGCCACTGGCCTTCGGCCGACTGGGCCGACCAGTTCGGCGACACCCAGCTCAAGGCGCTGATCGGCGAAGCGCTGCAAGGCAGCCCCTCGCTGGAAAAGGCGCGGGCTCGGGTAGCCTCCGCAACGGCGCTCAGCGAAGGCGCCAATGCCAATACGCTGCCGCAGGTGGGTGCCGGCTATTCGTGGACGCGTCAACGCTTCTCGGAAAGCACGCTCCTGCCGCCCTCGTTCGCCGGGTCCTGGCAATCGGAAAACAAGGCGATCATCACCGCCTCTTATGAACTTGATCTGTGGGGCAAGAACCGCGAGGCCCTGAAGTCCACGGTATCCGCGGTGCGCGCCAGCGAGGCCGAGGCGGAACAGGTGAAGCTGACGCTAAGCAGCGCGATTGCCCGGGCCTACAACGAACTGGCCCGCCTCTACGCACTGCACGACATTGCGCAGGACGAATTGAAGCAGCGCCGGGAAGTACTGCGCGTGACCAACGGGCGCGTGACCATGGGGCTGGAGACCGAGGTCGAGAAGCGCACCGCGGAAGCCAACCTGGCCGCCAGCGAAGTCGCACTCTCCTCGCTCGACGGCAATATCCAGCGCACGCGTTACCAACTGGGCGCGCTGCTCGGCCAGGGCCCGGACCGCGGCCTGGCGATCAGCCGCCCCACCCTCGCCACCGGCGACGAAGTCCGCCTGCCCGACAACCTGCCGGCCGACCTGGTCTCGCGACGCCCCGACATCGTCGCCGCACGCTGGCGCGTCGACGCCACCCTGCACGACATCAAGGTGGCCAAGGCGGAGTTCTATCCGGACATCAACCTCTCCCTCGCAATGGGCCTCGACGCCTTTGGCTGGGGCCGCTTGCTGCACGCCGCCAGTCGCACGGCATCGGCCGGTTCTGCGATCCACCTGCCGATCTTCGATGGCGGCGCGCTGCGCGCCCAGCTCAAGGGCCGCTACGCCGAATTCGACTTTGCCGTCGCCAACTACAACGAGACGCTGGTGAACGCCCTGACCGACGTCGCGACCCAACTCTCCGACATCCGCGCCATTGACACGCAGATCGACAGCGCGATCCGCACCGACACCGCTGCGCGGCGCGCGCTGACCCTGGCCCTGGCGCAGTACAAGGCAGGCCTGACCACCCAGCTCACCGTGTTGAACGCGCAGACCAATGCGCTCGCCAGCAGCCAGGTGGTGGCTAACCTGCGCATGAATCGCCGCGACCGGCAGATTGCTCTCGCTGCAGCACTGGGCGGTGGCTATGCCGATACCTCCGACTCGACCAAACAGGCGGCCCTGCCCCGCTAACCCCGCTTTCAACGAACACGAACAGGTGACAACATGAACGAAACCACCAAGTCCGATCAAGCTGCCGATCAAGCTACCGTCGAAGCCCAATCGCCCAATCAGAATACCCGCAAGCGCCTGCTTGCCCTGCTCGCCCTGACCAGCGCGCTCGCCGCGGCCGGCTACGGCGCCTACTACTACACCGTCGCGCGCTTTCACGAGGAGACCGATGACGCCTACGTCAACGGCAACCTGGTCCAGCTCACGCCGCAAGTCACTGGCACGGTGGTCGCGGTCAATGCCGACGACACGCAGATCGTGAAGGCCGGCGAGCCGGTGGTGTCCCTCGACGCCGCCGATGCCAGGGTTGCGCTCGCCAGCGCCGAAGCCGCGCTGGGCCAGACCGTACGGCAAGTCAGCGCGCTTTACGTCAACAACAACGTGCTCGACGCCACGATGCAGCAACGCCAGGCAGACCTCGCCCGCGCCAGGGACGACCTGCGTCGCCGTACCGAGGTGGGGGAAGCCGGCGCGGTGGCTGCCGAAGACGTGGCGCACGCTCGCGATGCGGTCAAGACCGCCGAAGCCGCGCTCGAAAGCGCTCGCCAGCAACTGGCCTCGAACCATGCCTTGACCGACCAGGCTTCCGTTGCCGACCATCCCAGCGTGCTCGCCTCCGCGGCCAAGGTGCGCGATGCGTATCTGGCCAATGCTCGCAACACGCTACCGGCCCCCGTCACGGGATACGTGGCGCGGCGCTCGGTGCAGGTGGGCCAGCGCGTGGCCCCGGGCACGCCGCTGATGGCGATCGTGCCGCTCGATGGCGTGTGGGTGGACGCCAATTTCAAGGAAGTTCAGCTCAAGCACATCCGCGTGGGCCAGCCAGTCGAGCTGCATGCCGACCTGTACGGCGGCGGCGTGACCTATCACGGCAAGGTCGTCGGCTTCTCGGCCGGCACCGGCAGCGCGTTCTCGGCCCTGCCCGCGCAGAACGCCACCGGCAACTGGATCAAGGTTGTGCAGCGCCTGCCCGTGCGTATCCTGCTCGATCCGGAGGAACTGCGCGCGCACCCGCTGCAGATCGGCCTGTCGATGCAGGTCGACGTGGAAACGCACACGGCCGCCGGTTCGCAGCTCGCCACCAGCGGCGCAACGCCGTACCGCACGACCTATCGCACCGATGTGTTCCAGCGCTATGGCGAAGAGGCCGACCGCGAGATCACACGGATCATCGCGCAGAACAGTAGCGGCAAGTCCGGCACGGAAGTGGCGAAGCAACCGGTGCAGCGCGCGGCGCGAGTGGCAAAGCACCAGCCGCGTGCTGAACCAGTTACGCAAGCGGCCGGGGCCTGAGCACCGCACGGGCACACACAAGCTCTCTCTCGCCCATTTATCTGATACGTCAGATTAATAACCGGGCCGCCGTCGCAGACCGCGCGGCGGCCCCCAAAGCGAATCTCTTTCGGAAGGCCCCCATGCAATCCCCAGCCCAGATCCAGACCGCACCCGCGCCGCTCACCGGCGGCAAGCTCGTGCTGGGAAGCTTAGCCGTGGCCCTGGCCACATTCATGAACGTGCTGGACTCGTCGATCGCCAACGTCGCGATTCCGACCATTTCCGGCAACCTCGGTGTGTCGATCGACGAAGGCACCTGGGTGATCACTTTGTTCGCCGCCGCCAATGCGGTCGCGATTCCGTTGACGGGCTGGCTGACCCAACGTGTGGGTCAGATCCGTCTGTTCGTCGCCGCCATCCTGCTGTTTGTGCTGTCGTCCTGGCTGTGCGGCATTGCCCCCAACCTGACCGTGCTGCTTGCTGCCCGCATCCTGCAGGGCGCGGTCGCAGGACCGCTTATCCCATTGTCGCAATCCATCCTGCTGGGCTCGTATCCCAAGGAAAAGAGCGCCATGGCACTCGCCCTGTGGGCCATGACCGCCACCGTAGGCCCGATCGCCGGCCCCGCACTGGGCGGCTGGATGACGGACAGCTACTCGTGGTCCTGGATCTTCTACATCAACGTGCCGGTTGGCCTGTTTGCCGCGGCCGTTACGTGGGCCATCTACAAGGACCGCGAGACGCCGGCCCGCAAGCTGCCGATCGACCTGGTGGGCCTGGCCTCGCTGATCACCTGGGTCGCCTCGTTGCAGATCATGCTCGACAAGGGCAAGGACCTGGACTGGTTCAGCTCTCCGGTCATCATCATCCTGGCGATCGTGGCGATGCTCAGCTTCCTCTTCTTCGTCATCTGGGAACTGACCGAGCCGAACCCGATCATCGACCTTCGCCTGTTCAAGGGTCGCAACTTCCTGGCCGGCACCGTCGCCATCTCGGTTGCCTATGCGGTCTTCTTTGCCAACTTGGTCGTGCTGCCGCAATGGATGCAACAGTTCCTGGCCTACCCCGCCGTCAACGCCGGCCTGGTGACCGCGCCGCTGGGCATCTTCGCCGTGCTGCTCGCGCCGGTGCTGGGCAAGCTCTTGCACAAGGCGGAGTTGCGCGTGCTTGCCACGCTTTCCTTCGTCGGCTTCGCCGCTGTCTTCTTCATGCGCTCCCACTACACCACCGGCGTGGATACCTTCACCCTGGTGCTGCCCACCTTGCTGCAAGGCATTCCGACCGCGCTCCTCTTCGTGCCGCTGACCACGATCATCCTCTCGGGCCTGCCGCCCGAGAAGATCCCCGCCGCCGCAGGCCTGTCCAACTTCGCCCGCGTGTTCTGCGGCGCGGTGGGTACGTCGCTGGCCACCACCGGCTGGAACAACCGCGCCGTGCTGCACCACGCCCAACTGGCCGAGCAGGCCAGCCCGAACAACCCGCTGTACGGTGCCGCCCTCCAGTCGATCCAATCGACGCTGGGCTTTACGCCGGGCCAGGCTGTCGCCTACTTCGAGCGCAGCCTGAACACGCAAGCCATCATGCTGGGCCTGAACGACATCTTCTGGATCTCGGGCGTGATCTTCATTGCAATCGTGCCGCTGATCTGGCTCACCAAGCCGATCAAGGGCCAAGTATCGGAGGCCGCCGCGGCCGCGCACTGAAGCCAGGACCATCCACAGATCATCCGGAGCCATCGATGATGCGACGCACTTCCCTCATTGCCGCCGGCAGGCGAATCGGCCGTGCCTCTTACCATCTTGCCACCGCTAGCTGGCGTAGCGCCTCCTTTCTGTCGGTGATGGCAACCCAAACGATGACTGCTTCCATGGTGGGCGCCCTGCTGCTGATGACGCTGGCATGCTCGTTGTACGTCATCGGTATGGGACTGGGACATGTGGGCGGCATCCGGCGCTAGCGCGGCAAGGCCAACGCCCTGCGGCCCATTCGAACCGGGTCGGCTTGCGCAGGATTAGAGTTGCGGCCCGAGTCGGTATAGCGGCCTTTCGACGTTGTCGCGCAGGTTGCACAGCAGATGCCAGCGATCGGAGACTTGCTTGGCTGCCGGCAGCGCGATGTCGACCGCCTCGGAGTAGGCCCCGGCCCGGTCCCTGGCGACGATCTCGATCGATGGGTGCGCACGCATCCACGCGGCCACCGCAGTTGTTTCCCTACCGGCGAACACTTCGATCGGCTCACGTCGCTCCAGGTCGACGATGATCGTTCCGTACTGGTGACCGCGCGCAATCGCCCAATCATCGATGCCGACGACCCGCGGTCGTGGTTTGCGCTTGCGCCCAGGAGCTCTTCGCAACTCCCGCAGCACGGTGTCGGCACTGGTGCGCAAGCCCAAGGCGTTAGCAAGCCGGGCTGCCGCTTCACCACCGAGGGCGTGGCCCAGCGCGTGCAACGCCCGAGCCTGTGATCGCGTTCGGCGTTGATGCCGACCGGCCAAGGCGTGGATGTTCTCGGCAAACGTACGACGGGGGCAGCCGGCATTCGCACACTTGAAGCGATGCACCTCCACGGCGAGAACGACCCGCTGCTCAAGCATCGGACGTTCTTCCAGCCTGCGCACATAGCTGCCGTGGAGTCGGTTTCTCCAACGACGGCAGGCAGGACAAGGTGCCGCGCGAACCGTACTGCAGGCTTCGACAGTGATGGTCTCCCCTCGCGCGCCGCTGGAGACGACGCAACTTTACTTCGCGCCGCCGGATAGTGCCAAGATTACTACTCTCAAAATGGTAGTAATCTTGGTACGGAGACTAATGCAGGAATCGCTAACCTATTGATTCACAACGTCTCCTGGTAAGGACCGGAGGGAGTATTTTTACTACACTTCACGGTTTCAATGAGCGATTTCGACGCCAAGCATTTAATCGAATCCTCAATCACCTACGTCTCAATCCACCGCCACCACTGGGTTCGCAGCTGTGTGCTGGATTTCAGCATAATGCTGTCGCCCCAGCCGACCCATTCCATGGCCACGGATGGCCTCCGCTCAGAGGCGCCACTCGACACATCGCCGGCGTTTGATCCGACCACTCACTCTGGCTAGGTCGACGCGCCCATGAACCGCGAATTCACTCTGTGTTGGCGCGCGTCATAACCTGCAGCGATAGGATTCGAAGAAGGAATTCTTATGCAGCAGTGCACGCATTTCCTAGAATCACACGTACTCCTCGCCGCCGTGTGAGGGTTCCTGTACCGTCTGAGAAGGAGTATCTGTGGACAAACGAGTCGAATCCGCTATCTCGCATTGGGCGCCACGCTTTATCAGCAATGGCGTGCTGCTTGCCGATTTTCAAGAAGTCACCGCTGGCATCAACCATTGGGATGATTGGTGCCGCGCATGGTCTGCGCGAGCCGCGGTCCACGAGTCGGTGGGACGCCACGCCCTATCAGAGGGCTATTTCACGAGCGCCGGTGAGCACCTGTCTCGGGCGGGAGTCTACTATCACTTCGCCAAGTTTCTTTTTGTTCAGGATCCCGCGCAATTGCGCGCTGCACATACGAAGGCGATCGAGTGCAAGCAACTAGCCATCCCTTATTTGCGTCCACCGGCACGGCGCGTTGAAATCCACCCCTTTCAAGGTGACGAAAATTAGGGCACCCTCCGTGTCCTCGAACCGAAAATGGAGTCAGTGGCGTGGTACT